>NZ_JBXUOY010000374.1:0-4234 GCF_057196705.1 Streptomyces sp. ATLC9
GCGTCTCCTTCGCAAGATCCGATGCTCGACCACCCGGATCACCAGCCTCATCCAAGCCGTCCTCACCCTGCATTTGGCCAGCTCAGGCCGATGATGGAAAAGCCTCACTGACCGCTGTTGTCCGTGGTTGACCGCTGAATCTGGCACACCTGTGGCACGCCTACCCTTCGTCCCGAACTACCGGCAACTACGGCTGCTGAGGTCTCCTCACCCTGCCAGCCGTCCGCCCGGAGCCGCTGGCGATCGACTGCGGCTGCGCTGGTTGCTGTACTCCACTGCTGTACTGGCAACGGCTCCGAAGGAGACTTGCGTCTGTGCGGAGTGCCCTGGTCACCTCCATGCTGCACGCTGTCCGTGCCTTCTGTGTTCACAGCTGATCCACGGGCTCCGGAACCCAGGACCTGTGGTGGCTTGAAGGGGCAACGGAGCGTTGCTGTTGATTGGCTGGCTCGCGTGATCGCCCGACGCCTCACCAAGGACGGCCGGGCTGATCGGAACGTGACGTACCGGCATTCGCGACTCGCATGACGGCTGTCTGAGGCTGGTACTACTCTGATCGCCTTGAGGCCGGTGTACGAGGCGCAGGGGGACAGATGGAAGCACTCGAAAGTTACCTGCAGGGGATGGGGACCATTCAAGCCACGGGCGAGGCGGTCGAAGAAACCTCGTTTTACGGACAACTAGAGCGTCTCCTCAATGAGGTGGGCAGGCGCCTTACTCCGAAGGTCACCTGTGTGCTGAACACGCGGAACCGCGGAGCTGGCATCCCAGACGGTGGCCTGTTCATCGACAGTAGAACCGTAGCTAAGGCGGGACGCGATGCTCTTGACGTACGCATCCCGGAACGGGGTGTTGTAGAGGTCAAAGGACCTGCTAAGGATGCACGGAAGGTGGCTCGAACTCAGCAGGTTCGAAAATACCTCGACCGTTACGGTAAGGTGCTAGTCACAACCTACAGGGAATTCCTGGTTGTAAGGATCGATTCTAACGGGACACTCGTGGAAGGTGAGGCATTCACCCTTGCCGTGGACGAGGAGTCCTTCTGGGCTTTGACTCGGTCGCCAGAACAGGTGACCGACGAGATGAAGTCCGGTCTCAGCAATTATTTGAAACGGGCGCTGTTGGGAGACGCGCCGATTTCGCAACCAGCTGATCTGGCTTACTTTCTCGCATCTTATGCCCGGGAGGGAAGGAAAAGGCTCGACTCAGCTGATGCCAAGCACTTTGCTGCGCTAAGAGCTCTCCGGGAATCCATGGAAGATGGCTTGGGTCTTCGTTTCGAAGGTGAGAAGGGAGAGCAGTTCTTCCGCTCGGCTCTCGTGCAAACTCTTTTCTACGGGGTATTCGCTGCGTGGGTGGTGTGGTGTGAGAACCAGCCGGAGGATAGCAGCGAGCGATTCACTTGGAAGTCCGCTCAGTGGACTTTGAAGGTCCCGATGGTGCGCGTGCTGTTTCATCAGCTGGCTACTCCATCGGCTTTGCCTGTTGGACTTGATGATGTCCTGAACTGGACAGAGGACGCTTTGGCAAGGGTTGATCGAACGCTCTTTTTCAAGAGGTTCGAATCGGCCAATGCAGTGCAATACTTCTATGAGCCGTTCCTGGAAGCGTACGATCCGGTACTCCGACGGCAACTGGGCGTCTGGTACACGCCACCTGAGGTCGTCCGCTACATGGTTCGGCGTGTTCATGAGACTTTGCAGAAAGACTTGGGCATTGAGTTGGGGTTGGCGGATGAGAACGTCCATATCCTCGATCCCTGCACGGGCACGGGGTCATTCCTTGTGGAAACGATTGATGCTATCGCTGAGGTTTTGAAGGATTACCACGGCGATGACTTGATCGGGCAGGACGCCAAGAAGGCCGCTCTCACGCGAGTTCACGGATTCGAACTTCTTCCTGCGCCTTTTGTTATTGCGCACTTGAATGTTGCCCTCGCATTGGAGAGACTGGGCGCTCCACTCGTTGCTAACGAGCGGGCGCAGGTATACCTGACTAACGCCCTTACCGGCTGGAATGATGGTGACGAGCATCCCCGCCTACCTTTTCCTGAATTCGAAGAGGAGCGTGATGCTGCATCGGGGGTCAAAAGAAGCGAGCCGATCCTTGTCGTGCTCGGCAACCCGCCATATAACGGGTACGCCGGAGTGAGCGGTAGTGACGAGGGCGGGTTGATCGAGCCGTACAAGGCAGGCCTGGCCGATAAATGGGACATCAGTAAGCATAGCCTTAATGATCTCTACGTTCGGTTTTTCCGCATAGCTGAGCGCCGCATAGCAGAGCAAACCGGCAAAGGGGTCATTTGCTACATCTCCAATTTCTCTTGGCTCGGCGACCCATCTGCTGTTGTCATGCGGGAAAGTCTCATTAAGGCCTTCGATCGGCTGTACGTAGACAACCTGAATGGCGATAGTAGAGAGACGGGCAAGAATACACCTGACGGCCTCAAAGACCCGAGTATTTTCAGCACGAGCATGAATGCAGACGGGATTCAGGTCGGTACGGCAATCAGTCTGCTTGTGCGCAAGGAACTGCACGACGCTAAGGCGATCGAGGTGCAGTATCGGGACTTCTGGGGAAGCGATAAGAGGGGCGAGCTCCTGCGGTCGCTTACTGATCCAAGCCAAGCGCCAGCATACTCGACTATTTACCCTACTAAAGAGAACTGGTTCCGCCTGCGTCGTTGGGAACCACGCGAAGGTTATGACCAGTGGCCAGCAGTCACAGAACTATGTAGGGTGGATCCTCTGCTCGGACTCAATGAAAATCGCGGTGACAGTCTGATTTCGACTAACCGTGAAGAATTGACCGAGCGCATGAAGCACTATCTTGACCCGGAAATTAGCTTCGATGAGCTAGACGATAGGACTGAAGCGCTGAGGCAGCCGTGGGCGCGTTTCAATCCGCAGAAGGTCAGGGACAGGTTGCTGGCGGAAAGCCCCTTTGACGAGGGCAAGATTGTGCGGTTTTGTGTCAAGCCTTTCGATGTGCGTTGGGCATACGTAGACACAACCGGCAAGCTCTGGAACGAGTCCCGTGATGAGCTGGTCAAAGCGGCTTCCGTTGGAAGTGAATTCTTGCTGTTGAGGCGACGAGCGCCACGCGCTCACGATGGCGCTGCATTCCTGGTGTCCAGTGCGCTCATTGATCAGCATGTCATGCACAAAGATGCCTATGTAGTCCCCTTCTTCCTGGCGGCGGAGAATCAAGGGGGCAATGATCCGAGTAATGACGGCACCATCGCTATGTTCGATATCGTGGGGAAAGATCAACCCGAATGGCGCCCGAATCTCTCTGATTTTGCGCTGAATTATCTCCGTGGCCTCGGCCTGTCCGATGTTGATACGTCTTATGAGAGTGCTCAGCTGCTCTGGCAACACGTGCTCGCCGTCGGTTATTCTCCTCTCTACCTTGAAGAGAATGGAGACGCCATTCGCAACAACTGGCCCCAGATCCCCCTGCCTAGGTCACGCGAGCACTTGATGGCCTCGGCGGCCCTTGGTCGACGCGTTGCAGCTCTGCTGAATATCACCCGACGCAGCCGAGAGGTCAATGCGGCGGATGCCGGTTTTTTGATGTCAATTGCGCGTATCCAAAGGAAAGACGGAAGCCAGCCTTCTCCCGAGCGAGGTGATCTTTATATCACTGCAGGTTGGGCTGTCTTGCAGAAGCGGGAGCAAAAGAGCGGCGTCATTTCGCGCATCGTAATGCCTGGGCGCGGTCGTGTGGTCGTCCGGCAGCGCAACGACAGTGAAAGAGCAGACTTGACGGAGAGGCACGTTGAGGTCTTGGGGGCCGATGTTGTCGACGTGTACCTCAATAATGAGACGTGCTGGCAGGGAGTCCCGCAGGCCGTTTGGGACTTCAAGATTGGCGGGTTCTCGGTCCTTCGCAAGTGGCTGTCTTACCGCGAGCGCTCAATAATTGGTCGAGACTTGAGTGTTGCCGAGGTGCGCGAGTTTACAGATATCTGCAGGAGAATTGCTGCTCTAGTTCTCGTGCAGAAGGAACTGGATAGGAATTACTTGGAGGCGGCTGAGGAAGCCCTCAAATAGTTGGGTACCTCTGTGTTGCATTCCTTGGGAATGCAACACAATTCCAATCTCGTGCATGTGTTCTCGTGCAGTGAGGCTTTTCCATCATCGGCCTGAGCTGGCCAAATGCAGGGTGAGGACGGCTTGGATGAGGCTGGTGATCCGGGTGGTCGAGCATCGGATCTTGCGAAGGAGACGCC
>NZ_JBXUOY010000375.1:0-4136 GCF_057196705.1 Streptomyces sp. ATLC9
GCGGGCCGCGGGCGGGGGGGGGCCGGAGGGGCCCCCCCCCCCGGCCCCGCCCCGCCGGAGCGGGCCTTTCCCAGTCACGAGAGGACCATCCGTATGTCCGGAATCGCTCCGACGCGCCGCGGCGTCCTGGCCAAGGCCGTCGCCACCGCCCTCGCGGTCGGCGCCCTGGTCTCCGTCTCGCCCGCCACGGCGGTCGCCGAGACCCCCGCGCAGCCGACCGACCGCGTCATCTACTGGAACCGGGTTCTCCTGGACGCCTTCCGCGAGGTCGGCGGCCACCCCGGCCCGCTCACCCGGGGCGGTGCCATGCTCAACACCGCCATGTACGACGCCGCCAACTCCATATCCGGGCAGGGCAAGCCCTACCTGACCGACGTGACCCAGGCCCGCGGCAGACACGGCTCCCTCAACAGCGCCCTCGACCACGCCGCCTACCACGCGCTCAGTGGCGCCTACCCGCAGCTCGACTTCGACGACGAGCTCGCCACCGCCCTCGCCCTGCCCGACAACGGCAGCTGGTACGACAAGGCGTTCGGCAAGCTGCTGGGCTCCCGGGTCGGCACGAACATCGTCACCGAGCGCTCCGACGACGGCGCGGACGACACCACGCCGTACAACATGATCAACGAGCCCGGGTACTGGCGCCCGACCACCCCGGGCGCGGGCCCCGCCGGCGCCAACTGGGGCAAGGTCAGGCCCTGGGTGCTCCAGAGCGGTTCGCAGTTCCGCCCGCAGGAGCCGCTGGGCTTCGACGACCGCGGGGAACTGCTGGCCAGTGAGGGCTACGCGGCACAGGTCGACGAGGTGCGAAGGCTGGGCGGCGCCGACTCCACCGAGCGCACCGCCGACCAGACCGAGATCGCCCGCTTCTGGGCCAACGACGCCGACGGCACCTACAAGCCGGTGGGCCAGCAGTACGAGCACGCCATCATCGTCCAGCAGACCCTGCGGCCCAACGACACCTCGTACCAGACCTCCCGGCTGTTCGCCCTGCTGTCGATGAGCCTGGCGGACGCGGCGATCTCGGTGTGGGAGTCGAAGTACCACACGGGCCTGTGGCGTCCGGAGACGGCGATCAAGCTCGCCGACACCGACGGCAACGACCTGACCGTCGCCGACCCGGACTGGAAGCCGTTGTCGGCCACCGCGGCCGGCACGCACTTCTCGCCGTCCTTCCCGACCTACTCCTCGGGCCACTCGGGCATCGCGGCGGCCTGGGCGGGCATCCTCCAGGACTACTTCGGCACCGACCAGGTCTCCTTCACCGGCACCACCGACGACCCGAACGCCGTCGGCGTCACCCGCGGCTTCACCAGCCTGAGCCAGGCCGCGCAGGAGAAGGCCGACAGCCGCCTGTACGCCGGTGTCCACTTCCGCATGGACAACGACGCCGCGCTGGCGCAGGGCTACCAGGTGGCCGACTACGTCTACGCCAACGCCCTGAAGTGAACCGCGACTTCCTGAAGTGATCCGCCCGGCCGCGGCGCCCCGGAACCCCTCCGGCGCCGCGGCCGGAGCCCGTCCGGGGGTCAGACCCGCCGCTGCCTGTGGTGGCGCGCCACCCGCACCCGGTTGCCCCCCCCCCGGCCGCACCACTCCCGGCGCCGGTGGGTCCTGACGAAGTACAGGATGCAGCCCGGGGCCGCGCAGGCGCGCACGTCGTGCCGTCCCGGACCCGCCAGCAGCTCCACGCCGGACACGGCCACCGCGCCGAGCAGGACCATCAGGGAGTCGGGCTCGGCCCAGCGCACCACCGGTCCGTCCGCCGTCCCGTCCCCGATCTCGGGCCAGCTCACGGCGAGCCTCGCGGCCCGGTTCACCACGGCGACCGGCCGCTCGCCGTAGGGCTCCCCCGCGACGCAGGCGCGGCTCAGTTCCCTCAGTGCCTCGCGCAGCCGCCGGAACTCCTCCAGGTGGAGGGCGGTCGCCGGGCCCGCCGCCGGCCGGGCCCGCTCCGGGGGGAGCGCCCGCGCGTGCTCCCGCAGCCAGAGGTCCAGATCGGCCGGGACGGCCAGCGCGTCCACCAGGCTGCCGCGCAGCCCGCCCTGGATGAACGTGGTGTTCACCAGGTCCAGCGCCAGGGGCTCGCCGCTCAGAGGGGGCCGGGGCCTCTCGCCGCTCTCCGTCTTCGCCACCCCTCTCGCCGATCCGGGTTGTCGCCTCACTGGCGATAATGCCATACTCCCGAGCTAATGGATTACATGCGAATCCATCCATTACCAATTGAAGATCATTCGGAGGTCCCCGTGACAGCAGAACCGTCCGTCGGCACCGCCCCCGCTCCGGCCACGACCGCCGCCACCGCTCCGGCCACGACCGCCGCCACCGCTCCGGCCACGACCGCCGCCACCGGGCGGCTGACCAGCCGGGCGCCGGCCCGTCCGCCCGCGCTCACCGTCGCCGTGGCCACCGCCGGCTCGGTCGCCGGACTCGTCCTGCTGGTGGCCATCGGAGCCTGGCTGGACCAGGTCTGGCTGATCCCCCCGCTCGCGGCCAGCTCCGCCCTGGTCTTCGGAGCCCCCGCCCTGCCCCTGGCCCAGCCGCGCAGCGTCGTCGGCGGGCAACTGCTCTCCGCGCTCACCGGGTTCGCCGTCCTGGCGGTGGCCGGAAGCTCCGCGTGGGGGGCCGGGGTCGCGGGCGGTCTCGCGCTCGGCGTGATGATGCTGGCCCGAACACCCCACTCGCCCGCCGCCGCCACCGCCGTGATCGTCGTGGCCCAGTCGCCCGACCCGCTGGTCTTCCTGCTGCTGCTGGCCGCCGCGTCCTCGCTCCTGGTCGCCGTCGGCGTCGCCACCGGCAGGCTGCGCGCCGCCACCCGCTACCCCACCTACTGGTGGTGAGGGGCGGCGCCCGCCGCTCCTCACCACCCGCCCCGCTCCGAGGACCGCGATGACCAGCCGCTACGCCCAGGTCGCCTTCACCCCGAACGTCCGCCGCCACCAGGAGGCGCACCGCAGCCGCAGGGCCTACGCCCGCATGGAGCAGGGCCCGGAGGAGGCGGACCCGCTCGGCCCCGGCGAGATCGCCTTCATCGCCGAGCGCGACAGCTTCTACCTGGCCAGCATCGGCGAGACCGGCTGGCCCTACGTCCAGCACCGGGGCGGCCCGCCAGGGTTCCTCCACGCCCTCGACCCCGGCACCCTCGCCTTCGTCGACTTCCGGGGCAACCGCCAGTACATCACCGTCGGCAACCTCGACCACGACGACCGGGTCTCCCTGCTGCTCATGGACTACCCGGCGCAGACCCGGCTGAAGATCTACGGCCGGGCCCGCGCCGTGGACCCGCCGGAGGCGGGCGACCTCATCGCCCGGCTGTACCCGGCGGGCGTCCGCAGCCCGGCCGAGCGCCTGATCACCGTCGAGGTGGAGGCGTACGACTGGAACTGTCCCCAGCACATCACCCCGCGCTACACCGCCGAGGAGGTCGAGCGAGCCATGGAACCGCTGTGGCGGCGAGTGGAGCGCCTCGAGAGTGAGAACGCCGCGCTGCGCGGCGGCGCCCCGGCGAGCGCCCCGCCACCCCATCCCGCGAAACGGTGACCACCTTGACCACACAGCAGAGCGCGACCGATGCCTACCTCGCCCACAACTCCGCCCGCGCGGCGTCCCCCGGCGAGCCGCCGCCCATGCCCCCCGCCCGCCGCACGGCCGTCGTCACCTGCATGGACGCGCGCCTGGACGTGTACGCGCTCCTCGGCCTGTCCCCGGGGGACTCGCACGTCTTCCGCAACGCCGGCGGCATCGTCACCCAGGACGTCATCCGCTCCCTGGCCGTCAGCCAGCGACTCCTGGGCACCCGGGAGATCCTCCTGGTCCACCACACCGACTGCGGCATGGCCACCTTCACCGACGAGGAGTTCCTCGGCGCGGTGGAGCGGGACACCGGCGCCAGGCCCGACTGGCGGCCCGGCAGCTTCACCGATGCCGCGGACAGCATCCGGGCCTCCATGGCACGGGTGCACGCCAGCCCCTTCGTGCCCCACAAGGACTCCGTGCGCGGCTTCGTGCTCGATCTGAGGACGGAGCTCCTGGAAGAGGTGCACGCCAAGACCCCGGTGGGCTGATCCCCGCATCCCGCCGGCCCTGGGGCCGCCGCCCGCCGGTATCCGCCGGGCGGCGGCCTCCCACCCCTGCCC
>NZ_JBXUOY010000376.1:0-4129 GCF_057196705.1 Streptomyces sp. ATLC9
GGCGCCGGGGCACACGCCCCGGCGCCCGCGGCGGGGCGCCGGCACGGCCGTACGTCCGCGGGACGCCGGACCGTCGGACGCCGGACCGTCAGGCCGGATCAGGACCGTGGAACCTCAGGGAATCAGGAGGTCAGGCCGTGGTCGTGGTCGTGCAGACCGCCACCGCTGCCCGCGGTGCCCTTGGTGGGCTCGAAGGGCACTTCCTCCGTCAGGGAGGAGGTGTCCCAGGCGTAGGTGCCGACGGCGTTCGCGATCACGTCGACGTTGACGCCGAGCGCCTTCTTGCTGACGTTGCCCAGGTCGTCGCACGCCTGGTGGTAGCACTCGTCGTACGCGAGACCGGCCTCGCCGCCCCACAGAGCGGCTTCCTCCTCGCTCTTGACGCCCTCGGCGCCGGTGAAGGTGCCGCCGGAGGGGATGCCGGCCTCGATGAACGGACCGTAGTCGGAGCGGCCGGTGAAGTCGGTGCCGCGCGGCTCCTGGCCCTGCGAGCGCATGAAGGTGTTGATCGCGTGCTCCAGCTGCGCCGAGCCCTCGGGGCCCGGGCCGGCGCCGACGCCGTCGGAGTCGTCGCCGTCGTAGACGAACAGGCCGTAGTTCGGCGAGGCGATCATGTCGAAGTTGAGGTAGAGGGCGATCTTCTCGCGCTCGGCCTCCGGCAGGCTCGTCACGTAGTGCTCGGAGCCCTGCAGGCCCACCTCCTCGGCGGACCACAGCGCGAAGCGGACCTTGTTGGCGTGCTTGCCCTTGCGGTCGGCCTTGGCGAGCTCGAGGGCGGCCTCCAGGATGCCGGCGGAGCCGGAGGCGTTGTCGTTGATGCCCGGGCCGTCGGCGACGGAGTCCAGGTGGGCGCCGAACATCACCACGTTGTCCTCGTCGCCGCCGCGGGTCTCGGCGATGACGTTGGGCGTGGAGCGGGTCTCGTGGAACTCGCGGATCTCCATGCTGACGGTGACGTCGCCCCGGGCGGCGTCGGCCGCCAGCGCCTCGCCGGCCTCCTGGGTGATGCCGCCGGTGGGGATGCGGCCGGCGGAGGCGTCGCCGAGGGTGCCGTTGAGGTCCCCGTCGGTGTTGTTGTAGATGATCGCGCCGACCGCGCCGGCGTCCGCGGCGTTCGCCTGCTTGTCGGCGAAGGTGCAGCCGCCGCGCCGGATCAGCGCGATCTTGCCGGTGAAGTCGCCGGCGGCGAAGTCCTCGGCGGTGCAGCCGGTGGTGCCGTCGGCGTCCACGGGCACGGCCGCGACAGCGGCCTCGATGCCGCCCTCGGGAGTGCTCGTGGTGTACGTCATCAGCTTGACGGGGACGTCGCGCTGGTCGGGGGTCAGGACCGTCAGCTTCTCCGCCAGCGTCTCGCGGTAGACGAAGTCGAAGTTCTGGTAGGTGACCTCGTAGCCGGCGAGCTTGAGCAGGGTGCCGGCGTACTTCGCGGACCAGTCGTAACCGGCGGATCCGGCGGCGCGGTTGTCGGCCTTGGCGTCGGCGATCGCCTGGAACGCCCGCAGGTGCCTCATGGCGCCGTCCGCGTCGGCCTTCTTGACCAGCTTCCTCGCCAGCTTCTCACCCTGGCGGCCGGGGTCGGGCGCGGCGGCGGCCGAGCCGGCCGACGCGGCGAGCAGCAGAGGGGTGGCGAGGGACGCGGCGGCGGTGACCGCGATGATTCTGCGCTTCCTGCCTCTGGAGAGAGGTGCGTGCACGGGAGGATCCTTCCGGTGCGGACAGCTGGGACAGGCTGTTCGGCGTGGGGGATTGCGTGTCCGGGTTACGGACGCGGTGGGAGGGAAGGTAGCGACTGGAGGGCTCCGAGGGAATAAGCCCGGCACAACCGGCCCGTTTTGGGGGAAACGATCCGCTCGCGCGCCGGGGTCAAACCCGCCCGATCCCGTGAACTCGGGACATCCGCTGCCCGGTTGCCGTCCTCGCCCGCTACCGGCCGCCGGGGAAGCAGCGGTCGATCAGCTCGTTGCGGAACACGCCCGCCGGGTCGAAGCGGTCCAGCAGAGCCCGGAAGTCCTCCCAGCGTGCGTACGAGGCGCCCAGCTCCCCCGCCCGGACGGACGACAGCTTTCCCCAGTGGGGGCGCGCGTCGAAGGGCGCGAGCGCCTCCTCGACACGGAGCAGCACGGGGGCGACGGCGGCGGCGTCGGACGTCCAGGTGAAGTGGAGGGCGACGCTGTCGCGGCCGTGGGCGGGGCTGAGCCAGTGCGGATCGGCGGCCACGGTGCGTATCTCGGAGACCCGCAGCACGGGGGCGAGCAGCGGCCCGATCTCCCGCAGCGCGGCGAAGGCCTCGCCCGCGCGGCCGGCCGGCACGAAGTACTCCGACTGGAGCTCGTCCCCGGCACTGGGCATGAACCCGGAGCGGAAGTGCGGCAGCCGTTCGTCCCACGGCCCGGGCACGCCCTGCTGCTCGGTGGCGTTCTCCGTCGGCATTCCCTCGATCGGGTGGCGGGGGCCGTCGGCGGGGCGGGCGCCGGTCCAGGAGAGGCCGGGCAGCGGATCACCGGTGCGGCGCTTGGCCCACACCCGCGCCGGACCGGTCCAGTCGGTGAAGACACTGACGCTGTACGCGGCGCCGAACACCTCCTCCGGGCACTCCGTCAGCACCGTCCAGGGCAGCCCCTCGTGGACGTACTGCTCCACCTCGAAGGCCGGGCACGCCTCCACGGTGAGGGCGGTGACCACGCCCAGGGCGCCGAGCGAGACCACGGCCCCCTCGAAGCCGGCCTCGCCGCGCGAGACGGTGACCCGCGAGCCGTCCGCCGTGACCAGCTCCACCGAGCGTACGGCGGCGGCCAGCGTGCCGCCGGTGCGTCCCGATCCGTGGGTGCCGGTGGCGTAGGCCCCGGCGAGGGTGAAGTGCGGGGTGGACGGCAGGTTCGGCAGGGCCAGCCCGTGCCGCCGCAGCACCGGGCTCAGCTCGCCGAACCTGACCGCGCCGGCGACCCGGACGGTGCCGGAGGCCGGGTCCGCCTCGATCGTGCGGGGCAGGTCGTCGAGGGTGATCAGGTCGCCGGTGGTGTCGGCGATCCGGTTGAAGGAGTGGCCCGAGCCCAGCACCCGTGCGCGGTCGGACGCCGCGACGATCTCCCGGAGCCGGTCCGCGGTCGCCGGGCGGTGCATGGTACGGGCGGCGAACTCGACGTTCCCGGCCCAGTTGGTCGGCCTGGTCGGCGTCGCGGCCATGGGGTTCTCCAGCTTCGTGGGGTCGGTCGGCCGTGCGAGCGTATGCCACCGGTGCCGCTTCCGGTCCGTGGCGGTGGGTAGGCGGGCGGTGTCGGGCGGCCGGCCACTGCCGGTCCGGGCAGCGGAACGGACATGACGGATTCGGCGGGTACGACGCGGGACGAGGAGGCCGGACACCGTGGCGGAGAGGGCACTGGTACTGGGCAGCGGCGGGTACGCCGGGGGCGCGTGGCAGGCGGGGATGCTGGCCGGTCTGGCCTGGGCCGGGGTGGACCTCTCCGACGCCGACACGGTGATCGGCACCTCGGCCGGAGCGGTGGCGGGCGCCCGGCTGGTCGCCGGGGAGTCCTTGCGGGAGTTCCACGAGCGCCCGGGGACGGACGGGGCCGGCGGCCCCGCGCTGCGCGTCACGCCCGGCACGGCCCTCGGTTTCCTGCGGGCGCAGCTCGGCCGGCGCACCCCGGAGGCGACGGCGCGGCGGCTGGGACGGACGGCGCTGAGGCGCCACACCGTCCCGCGGGAGGAGGTGTTCGCGGGGATGGCCGCCCTGCTGGGGGTGCGGGAGTGGCCCGGCGAGGCGCTGCGGGTGACCGCCGTGGACGCGCACACCGGTGCCCTGGGCGTCTTCCACTCCGGCAGCGGCGTCGACCTGCTGGAAGCGGTCACCGCCGGCTGCACACTGCCGGGGCTGTGGCCGCCGGTCGCCCTGGACGGACGGTGGTGGATCGACGGCGGCATGCGGTCGACGACCAACGCCGATCTGGCCCGGGGCCACCGGCGGGTGGTGGTGCTCGCCCCGCTGCCCAGGGCCTTCGGACCGGGGCAGCGGGCCGAACGGCACGCCGCCGAGCTGGAGGCGGACGGGGCTCGGGTCGCCCTGGTCACCCCCGGCGCCGCCGCGCGCCGCGCCGGCCGCAACCCCCTGGACCCGTCCCGGGCGGCGCCC
>NZ_JBXUOY010000377.1:0-4094 GCF_057196705.1 Streptomyces sp. ATLC9
CCCGCGCGGGGCCCGGGGGTTGGCCGCGGGGGCCCCCCTTCCATGTCCGCCCGCGTGCGCGCGGGGGCCTCCGCGGATTCGGCCGGTCCGGCGACCCGCGCCTCCTGACGGGCAACGCCCCCTCCGCCACGGCGCGGCGGGAGCGTCCGGGTGACGGGCCGGGCCGCTGACCTGCGGAGAGGCACCGCCGCTTTCACCCGTGCGGGGCAGTGGAACGGGAGGCGCGGCCGGGCGGCCACAAGGGCTCTGAGCTGGGATTTAGCCGATTCGACTACCGGCCGTGACGAATTGCGCGCACATATGTGCCGATTTAACGTGAATTGCGCGTGGTAGTGATCGGCTCATCACGGGCCGTGACGCAGTCCATGTGTCCTTTCCCCGGGCCCGGTCCCGCACCGGGCCCTCCCCTCCCAGGAGGTCTCTCCACAATGGTCAAGTCGAAGCTCAGCAAGCTCGCCCTGGTCGCCGCCGGTGGCGCCGTCGCACTCGCCACCGCCGCCGGGCCCGCCTTCGCCGAGCCGCCCGCTCCCTCCGCCGACCTCGGCCGGCAGAGCGTCGAGGCCCCGCGCGCCGGTGCCGAGATGCGCAACCCGGAGATGGCGCCGGAGTCGATGGACGTCAGCCACCACACCTACAAGGGCCAGGTCATCGCCCGCACCGGCCTGAACGTCCGCAGCAAGCCCAACACCTACAGCAAGGTTCTGGCGACCCTGCCCTACGGCAAGATCGTCCACATCGAGTGCAAGGTCAACAGCCAGAACATCGACGGCAACCCGCGCTGGTACAAGCTGGACCGCAAGCACCACCACCACGACGGCTGGGTCTCCGCCCGCTACGTGAAGAACATCGGCCCGGCGCCGCACTTCTGCCGTCGCTGACGGTCTCGGCCGAACCCCTGACGCCCGTCCCCGCCGCCCTGAGGGCCGCGGGGACGGGCGCCGCCGTGCACGGGGGATTGACGGGCTTGCTGACGAGCGGTCTCATAAGAGACGAGCCAGGTGTGACCGCCAGTAACCCGACAGTGAGGTGGCCGTGCGATGACGACCGCGACCGATGCCGGACGGCCCCGGGACGCCCTCGGGCTGCTCAAGGACCGCGAACAGGTGGCCGAGCGCCTGCTCGCATCGTCGGCCAGGCACTCCTTCGACCCCGACCGGGAGCTGGACTGGGACGCGCCCTTCGAGGAGGGCAAGTGGTTCTGGCCGCCGGAGCTGGTCTCCCTCTACGACACCCCGCTGTGGCGGCGGATGCCCGAGGAGCAGCGGATGGACCTCGCCCGCCGCGAGGCCGCCTCGCTCGCCTCGCTCGGCGTCTGGTTCGAGATCATCCTCATCCAGTTGCTGGCGCGGCACATCTACGACAAGCCCATGGACAGCTCGCACGTGCGCTACGCCCTCACCGAGATCGAGGACGAGTGCCGGCACTCCAAGATGTTCACCCGCTTCATCTCCAGGGCGGGCGTGCGGCCGTACCCGGTCCCGCGGTTCCACCACAACCTGGCCCGGGTCCTCAAGACCGTCTCCACCACGCCCGGTTCGTTCACCGCGACCCTGCTGGGCGAGGAGGTCCTGGACTGGATGCAGCGGCTGACGTTCCCCGACAAGCGGGTCCAGCCGCTGGTGCGCGGCATCACCCGCGTCCACGTCGTCGAGGAGGCCCGGCACGTGCGCTACGCGCGCGAGGAGCTGCGCCGCCAGATGGTGAGCTGCCCGCGCTGGGAGGCGGAGCTGACCCGGATCAGCTCCGGCCAGGCGGCCCGGGTGATGTCCGTGTCCTTCGTCAACCCGCGGGTCTACACCGATGCCGGGCTCGACCGCCGCGAGGCGGTGGCCCAGGTGAGGGCGAGCGGCCACCGCCGCGAGGTGATGCGGACGAGCGCGCGGCGGCTGACGGAGTTCCTGGACGAGATCGGGGTGCTGCGCGGGGCCGGCCGCAGGCTGTGGCGGAGTTCGGGGCTGCTGGCGTAGGGCGGGGCGGCGGGCCGGCTGGTCCGGCAGGTGGCACCGGTGGTCGGCGACGCCCTCCACCTGCTGTGACACTGGAGTGGTGAGAAGCGAGGAGACTGAGTTCACCGGCGGGCCGATGGACGGACGGGTGCTGCCCGTCCTGCTCGGCCCCACGGGACGGCCGCCGAAGTACTACGAGATCCCCGTCCCCGATCCGGCGGGCGGGCGGCCCGTCGTCCACGTCTACCGCCTGGAGCAGGTGACCGGAGGCGGGCGGTGGTCGGTGCTGCCACGCGGCTGGCGGTACGTGTACCGGCCGGAGGGCAGGCAGCGGCGCGCTCCGAGGTGGCCGTGGAGCCGGCCGGGCACAGGGGCCGGAGGGACCGGAGAGCGCTGAGCAGAGAGTGACCCAACTCCCGCTGATCGTTCAGGAGTTATAAGAGAACCTTAAATGAGAGCGCTCTCACTCAAAAGTCTTGACCTTGGGGCGCGCTCTCAGCACAGTGGCCCCATCCGGCCTCTCCCCGCCCTTCCGGGCCGCGGCCGGACGCACGGCCCCGCCTGTCGTGCCCATGCCATTACCATGTCCGTCAGGAGATCCCCACCGTGGTGTCACGCAGAAGGTTCCTCGGCCTGTCCGCCGCGGCCGTCTCGGCCCCCGTCATCGGTTACGCCGCCACGTCCTCGGGCTTCGCCGCCGGTCCGCCCGCAGGGACGGCCGCCGCCGTCCCGACAGTGCGGTTCGTCAACGAGACCGGCCAGTCCACCGCGTTCGCCTACGTCCACGCCGACGTGCCCGGCGGCGGGCAGGGCTTCCTCAACCCCTCGACCGGCCGCCTGGACCCGATCCCCAACCCGGCACAGCGGATGCACGACCTGAGCGGCTTCCTTCAATCGCACCGGATCCCGTTCGACCGGGACATCCCCCTCAACGACCACCTCACCGGCGGGCGGGCGTACGTCTCGCTCGGACAGAGCGTCTCCTTCTTCGCCAACCCCAACGCCGGCGGCGCCGCCGGAGCCCTCGTCCAGCCGTCGGCCGCCAACCCCTCCGACCCCTCGTACCGCACCGCGTGGGACTACTGCGAGTTCACCTACAACCCGGGCGGGATCTGGGGGAACATCACCTGCGTGGACGGCGTCGCCCTGCCCGTCTCCCTCACCCTCACCCCCGGCAGCGGGCAGGTGCAGCACGTCGGCGGCATGCCCGCCGGCGGGACCGCGGCGCTGGCCGAGCGGCTGCGCCGGGCCGGCGGCGACTGGGGGAAGTGCGCGCTGTACGACGGCGACCGGCTGGTGCGGGTCTCCAGCCCCGCCAAGCTCCCGGGCCTGGGCACGGAGGTGTTCGCCGGGCACTACCGGTCCTACGTCGACCAGGTGTGGCACGCCTACCGCGCCGACGGCGGCCGGGACCTGCGGATCACCCTGGGCGACGTCTGGCCGGGCAGGACCGTCACCGGCCGGACCCACGGGGACCGCCTGGTCTTCGAGGGCATCACGGACGGCTCCCCGGACTCCTTCGCCAGGCCGGGGACGGCCGGCACCACCGCCGAGGCCGACATCTTCGGCTGCGACGGCACCCTCCACGGGATCAACGCCACCCAGCAGGGGCGCATCGCCGCGGTGCTGGGCGCCGCGCTGTGCCGTACCACGCTGCTGAGCAACCCCTCCCAGCCCGACGCGGTCTCCGCGGAGTTCTACACCCACGGCCCCCGGCACGAGTACGCGCGGGCCGTGCACGAACTCGCGGCCGGCGGCCGCGGCTACGCCTTTCCCTACGACGACGTCACGCCCACGAGGGAGGGCGATCTCGCGGGCGCCGTGACGTACACCGAGCGCCCCGGCGACTGGGCGCTGGCCGTCACCGTCAAGCGGCCCGTCTGAGGCCCCGGCCGGACGGGACTCCGGCCGGTCCCGTTCACCCGGCCGGAGTCCCGTCCGCGGTGTCCTACCGCGTTTGCCGCAGCCCGGACACCGCTGCGCGGGCCGGTCGCGGCTCCCCGTGCCACGATCGCCGCAGGGCCCTCGCGGGGGGCCCGCGAGGCGGTGGCGGTGCGGAGCGCGGAGGTGAGCCGGTGGCGAGGGTGCGGGTCCGTCTGGTGCGGGCGGCGGTGGCGGCGGTGACCGGGGCCGCGGTCGCCGCGGGGC
>NZ_JBXUOY010000378.1:0-4054 GCF_057196705.1 Streptomyces sp. ATLC9
CCTCGCCGACTGCGGCTCGACGGCCTTGACGGTCTCGGTCTCGGTCACGTTCTCACTGGTCATCGATGCATCTTCCTTGCTCAGGAGTTACACCGAACGTTTTACAGTCCCAGACCTGGAAGATCCTCCGCGACTGCCGCCTGAAAGGCGACGGCGTCCACCACGCCATGCTCGGCATCGCCCGCCTCCACAACCTCCCCCTCGCCGGATGACAGACAAACGAGCAGGTCGGCAGACATGTCCCTGAGAATTTACGGGACAACCTCTAACGCGCCTGGGAGGCTTCGAGCAGCCGTAGGGCCATCTCCTTGAGCCCCGGTGCGGCTTCGGCGGCGTTGCCGGAGTCGAACGGAGGCCGGGGGTCGTACTCGACGGCGAGCTGGATCGCTCTGGCCACGGTCTCGCCGGCCATCTGCGCTGCGAGGTAGAGCGCCATGTCCACCCCCGCCGAGACCCCGGCGGCTGTGACGATCTTCCCCGAGCGGACGTAGCGCGCGGGTAGGTAGGTGACGTCGAACGCGGTGCTCAGGTAGTCGGCGGAGGCCCAGTGCGTCGTCGCTTCGCCTCCTGTCAGCAGGCCAGCTGCGGCCAGGACGAGCGAGCCGGTGCAGACCGACACCGTCCAGCGGGTGGATCGGTTGGTTCGGCGGATCCAGGAGAGCAGGGCGGGGTTGTTCATGGCGCTGACGGTGCCGTCCGCCCCGGCGCCGGGTACCAGCAGGACATCCAACCGCTCGACCTCGTCGATCGAGCGATCGGCCAGTACGGCCACGTCCCTGGTGTCGGTGCGGACGGCGCCGCGGCGTTGCCCGATCATCGTGACCGTCGCGCCCGGTAACCGGGAGAGCACCTCGGCCGGCCCGGTCGGGTCCAGGAGGCTGTAGCCGTCGTACAGCAGGATCCCGATCTCAGGTCCGTCTGTGCGCGGGCGGCGCCGCTGCCGGGCCTGCGCGGCTGCGGCCGTGGTGAGGCCGCCGGTGGTGGCCAGAGCCGCGCCGGCGGCCATGCCCCCCAGTACGGTCCTACGTGTCGTTGTGTCTGCCATGGCGGGGAGTCTGCCGCTGCGCGGGCACGCGCGCCCTCGGCATGTCCGGCATCCTGCGAAGCACGTCCCCCGCGACGCCGTAGTGGCGTAGCAGCGTCGTTCTCAGGGTCTCGGCCGAGCCGAGGCCGCAGCGCCGGGCTACGGCCGCCACCGGCAGGCCGCTGGAGCGCAGCAGGTGGGCGGCGGCCTCCGCACGGGCGGCCCGTACAGCACGTGCCGGTGTCGTGCCCAGGTGCGCCGTGAACAGGCGGGTCAGATGCCGGGTGCTGATTCCCGCCCGCTCGGCCAGTGCCCGCGGGGACAGGTCGTCGGCGAGATGGCCCGCGATGTAGCCGGTCAGGTCGCGTACGAGCCTCTCCCCCGGCGGCGGATCCGCCAGAAACATGCTGATCTGGGCCTGGTCCGCCGGCCGGTGCAGATAGGTGACCAGTTCGCGGGCCACCGCGCGCGCCAGCGTCGGCCCGTGGTCGTCCTCGATCAGCGACAACGTCAGGTCCAATGCGCTGGTGACCCCGGCCGAGGTGTAGACGTTGCCGTCGCGTACGAAGAGCGGAGCCGGGTCCACGGCCACAGCCGGGTGGCGTTCGGCGAGTCGGCTGCCGTGCCCCCAGTGCGTGGTCACCCGCCGGTGGTCGAGCAGTCCGGCCGCCGCCAGTACGTACGCGCCGGTGCACACCGAGACCACCCGCCGACTGTGTCCGGCCAGGCGGCGTACCTGGTCCAACAGCCGCCGGTCCTGCGCGGCGGTCTCCGCCCCGAGGCCGCCGACGATGACGAGGGTGTCCAGGCGGCCGGTCACCGCCGCCAGCCGCCGCCCCGGTCCCAAGCCGATGCCGGCCGATGTGCCCGCCGTCCGGCCGTCGAGAGTGCTCAGCTCGATGGTGTACGGCGGCGCCGCGCCATAGCGGTTGGCGATGTCCAGAGCACCGCTGGGGCAAGCGACATCCAGGATCTGCGCGTTCTCATAGGCCACGATCACCACGCGTCGACGGTCGTCCATACCACGAATACCACCACGCGTCGGCTGGGTGGCTCACCTTGCCGACCGACCCTGCCGGCCCGGCGGCGGCCAGGCCCTTACACGCGTTGCATGCGGTCCGCGCATCCACCAACCCGGGCACACCGGCTGCCGCAGCCGGGCGGCGGTGGCCGCCTTCTCCCAGTGACATGGCAGGCTCCCCACCGAACACGGGACTGTGAGAAGCCGTTGTCGTACCGAACTTGATGTGCACGTTCTCGCAGGTCAGGCATGATGTCGCGGTCGGGGAGGCAGGCTGGGGCCGTCGGGTTTTCTCGTCGGTGGAGGTGCCGGGATGGCGTCGGTCGTGGGATTGCTGGAGGAGCGGGAGCTGGCCGCGCGGGAGCGTGTGGAAGGACTGCGGGAGGACGCGGACCGGGTGCTGGCCGCGCTCGCGGAGGCGGAGAGGGACTGGCAGGGGTGGTTGATCGCCCGGCAGCGTGTGAGTGAGGTCTTGTCCGTGCCGCGAACCCCGCAGGCCGGCGAGACGGGCCCGCTCCCGGCGGCTGAGCCCTCCGCGTCAGCTCCGGAAACTGAGTCCGTGGCGGGTGCGCCCGCTTCGGTGCCGACGCCGGGGGCTGCGCGGGCGGGTTCGATCGTCCCGGTGTGGCGGCCCGCGCTCACGGCGGATGTCCTCGCGGTGGACTACCAGCGCATCCTCGCCTTGCTGGCGGAACGCCGGCTGGGCGGGGACGGGGTGCTGACGTGCCAGGAGATCGCCGCAGGACTTGGTCTGGCGTCCATTCCGGCGTGCGTGGAGGGCGTGCGGTCGAAGATGAAGCGGCTCACGGACCGCGGCTGGGCCGCCGAGTCGGCGCCGGGCCGGTTCACGCTCGCCGACGGGCCAGCCGCCGGGTCATGAGCATCGTCATCGACCACAGCACCATCTGCTCATGGACAGCGGGCAGCGTCTCGTAGTCGCGAACCAGCCAGCGTGAACGGAACAACCACGCGAATGTCCGCTCCACGCACCAGCGCCTCGGTAGCACCACGAACCCCGAGGCGTCGTCGCTGCGCTTGACGATCTGCACCGTGAGCTGCAGCTTCTCCTTCGCCCAGGTGACCAGGCGGCCCGCGTAGCCACCATCGGCCCACACCAAGGTGATCTTCTTGAAGCGGCCCCGCAGGCGCTCCAGAAGGGGCACGGCCGCGTTGCTGTCGTGGACGCTCGCGGTGGTCACCATGACCACCAGGAGCAGGCCGAGGCAGTCCACCATGATGTGGCGCTTGCGACCGGGCACTTTCTTGCCCGCGTCGTAGCCGCGCGAGGACGCGGGGACCGTGGCCGCGGCCGCACCGACTGCGAGTCGACGATCGCGGCGGTCGGCTCCGGATCACGGCCGGCGTCCTCACGCACCAGAGCGCGCAACCGGTCGTGCAACTCGGCCAGCAGCCCGGTCGCGCCCCAGCGCCGCGCGAACGCGTAGACGCGGTCCCACACGGGGAAGTCGCCCGGCATCGCCCGCCACGTGATGCCGCCCGCGACCAGGTACCGCACGGCATCCAACATCTGCCGGTGGCAGTAGCCCTCCGGCTGACCGCCCTTGCCGTTCATCCACGCCGGGACCGGCATCGCGTCCCGCACGACCGCCCACTCCGCGTCGATCATGTCCGAGGGGTACCGCGGCTCGCGATCCGGATGATCGCCCGCGTTCCCGAACCGGTGAGCGAGTCAATCACACGACCGGGCACCCGAGTTGGACTCCACCGGCACGGAACCGCAAGACTGCGACACAGGGCCTCCTGACCAGGTCGTTCGGACTTCGACAATCCCGAGCTGGACAGGAGGCCCTGTCTTCATGCACGCAGAAGCCGAAGATCACGCGACCGAGTCACCGCACTCGAACTGACGCCCAACAAGATCGGTACGACAACGGCTTCTAAGCTTGGCGTTTAACCTCGCGTGTCACCCGACCTGCTGAGGTCTTCTGTTTCGGGGAACGTGCGACGCGGCCGTCCTCCACGCTTCGAGGTGTCGAGTCACGGAGTGT
>NZ_JBXUOY010000379.1:0-4012 GCF_057196705.1 Streptomyces sp. ATLC9
CCCGCGCCCCGCCCCCCGCCCCCCACCCCCCCCGCCCCCCCCCGGGAACGCACCCGGCCGGAGACGGCCCGCCCGGGTGGGTCAGGGAGGTCAGTACCGCCGTACGGCGTCGAACCGCTTCATCCGTTCCAGGACCGCCTCGGCGGTGGGCTGCGGCATCTCGTCGACGATCCGCCCGTCGGCCAGGAAGAGCACTCGGCCGGCGTGGGCCGCGGCGCCCGGGTCGTGGGTCACCATCACCACCGTCTGCCCCAGGTCGTCGACCGCCCGGCGCAGGAAGTCCAGCAGTTCCAGCCCGGAGCGCGAGTCGAGGTTCCCGGTCGGCTCGTCGGCGAAGACCAGCTTCGGGCGGGAGGCCAGTGCGCGGGCGCACGCCACCCGCTGCTGCTGGCCACCGGAGAGCTGGGCGGGCCGGTGGCCGAGGCGGTCGCGCAGCCGGAGTGTGTCGATCACCGTGTCCAGCCACCGCTGGTCCGGCCCGCGGCCGCCGATGTCCATGGGCAGCGTGATGTTCTCCAGAGCCGTCAGGGTGGGCAGCAGATTGAAGGACTGGAACACGAAGCCGATCTCGTCCCGCCGCAGCCGTGTCAGCTCCGCGTCTCCCAGCCCGGTGATCTCGGCGTCGCCGACCCACACCCTCCCCCCGGTGACGGTGTCCAGCCCGGCCAGGCAGTACATCAGCGTCGACTTGCCCGAGCCGGAGGGGCCCATCACCGCGGTGAACCGGCCTCCGGCGATGTCGACGTCCACCGAATCCAGCGCCACCACGGCCGTCTCGCCGCTGCCGTAGGTCTTGGTCAGCGCTCGGGCCCGGGCGGCGGGCCGCCCGGCCTCCGGCGTCTCGCTCGCCTTCTCCGCGTCAGTGGACACCGCGCCTCCCGCCTCGGCCGGACGGCTCCCCACAGGAGCCGGGACTGACAGGCCCGTACCCGGTGCGGGGCCTTCCATCCACAAGACGGCGCGGGACCGCCCCGGACACCCCGCCGTTCGCCGCCTCCGCCCTTCGCCGCCGTTCGCCGTCCGGCGGTCCCGCGCCGCGTCAGGGCCGCCGCGCACTGCCCAGGACATGCGCCGACACCGGCGTCGGCAGCCCCTTCTCCGGCACCCGCAGCCGCCGCGGGGACACCTCGGTGAAGCCCGCCGCCCCGATCGCGGCCACGGTGTCGCGCGCGGTGTGACAGCCGCCGAACAGGCGCGGCCACACGGTGCGGTCCAGCGTCCGCTGGAGGAGGGCCATGGCGGCGCCGTCGGCCCGGACGTGCTCGTAGAAGCACAGCCGGCCGCCCGGCCGCAGCACCCGGTGGATCTCGGCCAGGGCTCGGTCGGGCTCGCGCACCGAGCACAGCACCAGCGCGACCACGGCCGCGTCGAACACCCCGCCGTCCAGCGGGAGATCCTCCGCGACGCCGGGGACCACCCGGACGGGGACGGCGGCGCGCGCCGCGGCGTCCCGCGCCGTCCGCCGCAGCAGCGGCTCCGGCTCCACCGCCACCACCTCGCGCACGGCGGCCGGGTAGCGGCCGAAGTTCAGGCCGCTGCCCGCCCCGACCTCGACCACCCGGCCGGACAGCCCCGTCAGCAGATCGGCGCGGTGCGCGCCGATCCCGGTCCGCTCGTCCACCGCCGGGGCGAAGCGGGCGTAGTAGCGCGCGAAGACGGGGTGGTGCACGGTGCCGGTCGTGCCGGTCGCGGGCCTGCGGTGAGGAGCCATGAAAGTCCTCCGGAAGGCGCGGTCACCTCGGCGCGGTCTCCCATTCTCCCCCCGCGAGCCCGGCGCCGCCCTTCCAGGAGCCGCCCAGCCGCGGGGAGAGCCAACCCGCCGCACGCCTGCGGAACACCGGCGGCTCCAGCGAGCCCGCACCCTGCGGCAGCAGCCCCGCCAGCGGCGCGCCCGCCGCCACCGGGAGGTCCGCCAGATTGCAGCGGGCCGCGAGACCGGGCTCACGCGGCCAGCTGCCGACCACCACCCCGGCGCACTCCAGGTCCCGGGAGCGCAGCGCCTCGGCCGTCAGCGCCGTCGCGTTCAGGGTGCCCAGCCCGGCCGCGGCGACCACCAGGACCGGGGCGTCCAGCAGCCGCGCGGCGTCGGCGAGGGTCGCCCCCCGGTCGTCGAAGCGCACCAGCAGCCCGCCCGCGCCCTCGACCAGCACCAGGTCGTGCTCCTTCTCCAGCGCCCGCGCCGTCTCCGCCACCGCCTCGGGACGTACCCGGGGCAGGCCGGCGCGGCGCGCCGCCGTCTCGGGGGCCAGCGGCTCGGGGTAGCGGGCGAGTTCCACGGAGGTCACGTCCGCGCCCGCCAGGCGCCGCACCTCGGCCGCGTCCCCCGGCTCGCCCTCGGCCACCCCGGTCTGCGCGGGTTTGAGCACGGCCACCGAGCGGCCCGCCGCCACCGCCGCGGCGGCCAGCGCCGCCGTGGCCACGGTCTTGCCGACCTCCGTGCCCGTCCCGGTGACGACCAGCACCGACATCTCGCGCCTCTCCTCGTTCCTCCGTACGCCGGGACGGTCCCGGCCCGTTCCCGCCCCGGCCCGCTCAGCCTTCTCAGCCCGCGCGCGCCGCCGCGCACACCGCGTCCGCGATCCGCGCCACGTCCTCGTCGCCGGTGACGTAAGGGGGCATGGTGTACACCAGGTCGCGGAACGGCCGCAGCCACACGCCCGCGCGTACCGCCGCCTCGGTGGCCGCCGCCATGTCCACCTCGTGGTCGAGCTGGACCACGCCGATCGCTCCCAGCACACGCACGTCCCGCGCCCCCGTCAGCGCGGCGGCTCCGGCGAGCCCGTCGCGCAGCCCGGCCTCGATCCGCTTCACCTCGCCCGCCCAGTCCTGGGCGAGCAGCAGATCCAGGGAGGCTCCCGCGACCGCCGCCGCCAGCGGGTTGCCCATGAAGGTGGGGCCGTGGGCCAGCACCGGTACCTCGCCGCGCGAGATGCCCTCCGCCACCCGTGTGGTGCACAAGGTCGCGGCCATCGTCAGGTAACCACCGGTCAGCGCCTTGCCCACGCACATGACATCGGGGGCCACCCCCGCGTGACCGGCCGCGAACAGGGAGCCGGTGCGGCCGAAGCCGGTGGCGATCTCGTCGAACACCAGCAGCACGCCGTGCTCGTCGCACGCCTCGCGCAGCACCCGCAGATAGGCGGGGGAGTGGAAGCGCATCCCGCCCGCGCCCTGCACCACAGGCTCCACGATCACCGCGGCCAGCTCACCGGCGTGGGAGGCGACCGCCTCCCTCAGGTGCGCCTCGTAGACCGGGTCGGGGCCGGCGTCGAAGCCGCCCGGCGGGGCGTCCGCGAAGACCTGCTCGGGCAGCGTCCCGGACCAGAGGTGGTGCATGCCGCCCTCGGGGTCGCACACCGACATCGGCTGCCAGGTGTCCCCGTGATAGCCGCCGCGCCAGGTCAGCAGCCGCCGCTTGTCCGGCCGCCCCAGCGAGCGCCAGTACTGCAGGCACATCTTGACGGCGACCTCGACCGACACCGAACCGGAGTCGGCGAGGAAGACGTGCTCCAGCCCCTCGGGGGTGATGTCCACCAGCCGTTTGGCCAGCCGCACGGCGGGCTCGTGGGTGAGACCGCCGAACATCACATGGCTCATCCGCTCCAGCTGGGCGCCCGCCGCCTCGTTGAGCACCGGGTGGTTGTAGCCGTGGATGGCCGACCACCACGACGACATCCCGTCGACCAGCTCCACGCTGCCCCAGGCCGGCCGCGCCAGCCGCAGCCGGACCCCGGAGGCGGAGGAGACGACCAGCGGCTCGGAGCGGCCGGGCATCGGACCGTAGGGGTGCCAGACGTGGCGGCGGTCGAGTTCGGCCAGCTCCTCGGGCGGGATGCCGGGTGCGGGGGAGAGGGGGAGCGGGGCTCCGGCGTCAGGCATTGGGCGGCAGCTCCGTGCCCGCGCCCCGCCGCCGTACCGCCACCAGATCGGTGCGGGCCCGTCCGGGATCCGCCGCGGCGGCCGCACCGCTCCCGCCGTCCCCGGCGCCGCCGCAGGGCCCGCAGCCCCCGCC
>NZ_JBXUOY010000380.1:0-4005 GCF_057196705.1 Streptomyces sp. ATLC9
CGCCGGTCCGCCCTGGCGGCGAACCGGCGTTCCCTGCCCTGCTCCGCAGGAGCTTCGTTTCCTCCCCGCCCTAAAGGACGGGGTATCCACGAAGGAGAGCCCCGATGACGACACGTTCCTGGCCTTCCCGCCCTTCGCGGGGCGCGGTCCCACCGCGAAGGGCGGGGAGAACCTCAGGGGTTGAGACCGAGAACGCGGACCGGCCGGTCCTTCCAGGTCTGTGGTGCCGTGGTGGCGACCACAGCACCGTCGGGACGGTCGATGGACGGCTGAGCCGCGTACTCGGTATGAGCAGCCGACCAAGTGGTCTCGCGGGCCACGGCAAGGGCGGAGGGCAGATCCAGATCGAGAAGGGTGATCCCGGGCAGAGCGGCGATGTGCTCAGCGGTGCCCGGACGAGTGCGGTCCGCTTCGACAAGCGCACATGCCGTGGCGTAGAGAAGCCACCCCGGTTCGTTCTCCGCTCGGTAGATCAGCCGGGAGGCCATGACGTTGCCATGTCCGGCGGCCACCATGGCTGTGTCGTCCAGGACGACATGCACAAGGCCGGTCACCGCCCGATCGCCTCTGCCAGACGCCTGTCCAACTCCTCGTCCAGACGCTTTTCTTCGGCCTCGGTGGGGTTGTAGCCGTTCCATTCCCGCAGTACGGCGAGGGTTCGCTCGGCGCGCTCGGCGCGCTCGGCAGGAGTGAGCAGAGTGTCGGCGAGGCGAGCGAGGTATGCCCGCAAGGACAGCCCTTCAGCGGCTGCTACTTCGGCGAGTCTGTCACGGGCTTCGGCGGGGATGCGGATATTGGCGTCAGCCACGATGGGGCTCCTTCTGACCACTCAGGAAGTGTACGGGTACGTACTCGTACCCGTTCGTGTATCCGGTGAAGGCCGGTTTCAACCCGACACGGGTGAACACCGGGCTCGCCCGCTCTGCGACCGAAGGTGCCGGAGGTTTTATGGTGCCTCTCACCGTGCCGCGAAGCGGTCCAGCGCGTTCAGGACGCGGGTGCGGGTGGTGGCGCCGCCGAGGTGGCCCTCGGCGCCGACGACGGTCAGCTCCGCGTCCGGCCAGGCGCGGGAGAGCTCCCACGCGGTGTCGAGCGGGCTGCTCAGATCGGCCCGGCCGTGGATCAGGACCCCCGGGATGCCCGCCAGCCGTCCCGCGCCGCGCAGCAGTGCGCTCTCCTCCAGCCAGGCGCCGTGGGAGAAGTAGTGCGCGCAGATGCGCACCAGGGCCAGTTTGGCGGCCGGGGCCCGGCCGCCGTACGGGCTCGCGTCACCGCCCGCGCCGCCGCTGCCGCCGCCCGTCTCGCCGGACAGGACGGCGTCCTCCCAGGCGCACCAGTTCGCCGCGGCCCGCTCACGCACCGCCGCGTCGGGGTGCTCCATCAGCCGCGCGTACGCCCCGAGCAGCTCGGGCGTGTCCGCGCCGCACGGCACGCCGGGCCCGGCTCCGATCCCGGCCCCGGCGCGGAAGCGTTCCCACTCCCCGGGGAAGAAGCGGGCCACGCCCCGGTAGAGCCAGTCGGTCTCCGATCGCCGGGTGGTGGTGACTCCGGCGATCACGATGTGCGAGACCCGCTCCGGGTACCGCTGGGCGTAGGCGAGGATCAGCGTGGAGCCCCACGAGCCGCCGTACAGCAGCCAGCGGTCGACGCCCAGGTGCTCGCGCAGCCGCTCCATGTCGGCGATCAAGTGCCAGGTGGTGTTGTGCCGCAGGCCGGCGGCCGGGTCGCTCGCGTGCGGGGTGCTGCGGCCGCAGCCGCGCTGGTCGAACAGCACCACCCGGTACCGCTCGGGGTCGAAGAGGCGGCGCGCCCCTTCCCCGCACCCCGAACCGGGCCCGCCGTGGACGACGGCGGCGGGCCTGCCGTCCGGGTTGCCGCACACCTCCCAGTACACGCGGTGGCCGTCGCCGACGTCGAGCATGCCGCTGTCGTAAGGCTCGGCCGGCGGGTATGACGGCTCGCGCATCCGCGACCTCCCGGAGTCCGGTGACGGACCGGAAGGCTACCCGACCCCGTCGGGCTCCCCGTCGCCCGCCAGCAGCTCGGAGGCGTCCACGATGCGGTAGGCGTAGCCCTGCTCGGCCAGGAAGCGCTGGCGGTGGGCCGCGAAGTCCTGGTCGACGGTGTCGCGGGCGACGACCGAGTAGAAGCGGGCCTCGTGGCCGTCCGCCTTCGGGCGCAGCACGCGGCCCAGGCGCTGGGCCTCCTCCTGGCGGGAGCCGAAGGTACCCGAGACCTGGATGGCGACGGTGGCCTCGGGCAGGTCGATGGAGAAGTTGGCGACCTTGGAGACCACCAGCACCGACAGCTCGCCCGAGCGGAAGGCGTCGAACAGCTTCTCGCGCTGCGCGTTGCCGGTGTCGCCCTTGATCACGGGCGCGTCCAGGTGCTCGCCCAGTTCGTCGAGCTGGTCGATGTACTGGCCGATCACGAGCGTCTGCTGCCCGGCGTGGCGGCGCACCAGTGCCTCGGTGACGCGCTGCTTGGAGGCCGTGGTGGAGCAGAAGCGGTACTTCTCGTCCGGCTCGGCCGTCGCGTACGCCAGCCGCTCGGACTCGGTGAGGTCCACGCGGACCTCCACGCAGTCGGCCGGTGCGATGTAGCCCTGCGCCTCGATCTCCTTCCAGGGCGCGTCGAAGCGCTTGGGGCCGATGAGGGAGAAGACGTCGGACTCGCGGCCGTCCTCGCGCACCAGCGTGGCCGTCAGGCCGATGCGGCGGCGGGCCTGGAGGTCGGCGGTGAACTTGAACACCGGCGCCGGCAGCAGGTGCACCTCGTCGTAGACGATCAGGCCCCAGTCGCGGGAGTCGAACAGTTCCAGGTGCGGGTAGACACCCTTCCGCTTCGTCGTCAGCACCTGGTACGTGGCGATGGTGACGGGCCGGACCTCCTTCTTCGCGCCGCTGTACTCGCCGACCTCGCTCTCCGTCAGCGAGGTGCGCCGCACCAGCTCGCTCTTCCACTGCCGGGCCGAGACGGTGTTGGTCACCAGGATCAGCGTGGTGGCCTTCGCCGTGGCCATCGCGCCCGCGCCCACCAGCGTCTTGCCCGCGCCACAGGGCAGCACGACGACGCCGGAGCCGCCGTGCCAGAAGTTCTCCACGGCCTGCCTCTGGTAGGGACGCAGCGCCCAGCCGTCCTCGGCCAGCTCGATCGGATGGGCCTCGCCGTCCACGTAGCCGGCCAGGTCCTCGGCGGGCCAGCCGAGCTTGAGCAGTGCCTGCTTGATCTGGCCGCGCTCGGAGGGGTGGACGGCGACGGTGTCGGAGTCGATGCGGGCGCCGACCAGCGGCTGGACCCGCCTGGAACGCAGGATCTCCTCCAGCACCGGCCGGTCGGAGGATTCCAGGACCAGCCCGTGGGTGGGGTGCTTGAGCAGCCGCAGCCGGCCGTAGCGGTCCATCGTCTCGGCCACGTCCACCAGCAGCGCGTGCGGCACCGGATAGCGGGAGTGGGTGACCAGGGCGTCGACGACCTGCTCGGCGTCGTGCCCGGCGGCGCGGGCGTTCCACAGGCCCAGCGGGGTGAGCCGGTAGGTGTGGATGTGCTCGGGGGCCCGCTCCAGCTCGGCGAAGGGCGCGATGGCGCGGCGGCAGTCGTCGGCCTGCTCGTGGTCGACCTCCAGCAGCAGGGTCTTGTCGCTCTGGACGATCAGGCAGGACACGCGCACCTCCGGCGATCGGATCGTCGTGTGACGGGTGCACACGCCGAATGGAAGAGTCTACTTTTTCCGGGCGCGTACCGGCGTGCCCGGTGTGATCCGGCGCCCCGCCCGTGCGGGGGAAGGCTCCCGGCGCCTACGCTGCCGGTCATGGACACGACCTGGTTCAGGCGGACACGGCGTGCGGAGGGCCGCGGTATGGACGGTTACGTGAAGTGGGCGGGCAGGGTGGCGGCGACGGCCGGGGCGGTCGCCGCGCTCGCCGGGGCCTGGGCGGCGATCGCCGGAGCGGTGGCGGCCACCAACGGCGCGAAGGCCGCGCGGAAGGCCGCGCGGCGGTGAAC
>NZ_JBXUOY010000381.1:0-3998 GCF_057196705.1 Streptomyces sp. ATLC9
AGGGGCTCCACCAGAACCCACAGACCATCAGGAACCAGACGAGAAGAGAGGTCACCGGCCACAGACAGCATCATGCCCGACGCCGATCAAGCCACGTGAGACACCCTCTAACTTGACTCTGCCGGGGATCTTGAGGTGGCCGGTTTCATCCACCGACGAAGCGCCAGCAGCGAGGTCGGGGGATCCCCTGCCGGTCCAGGCAGGTCTGGAACGCGGTCGGCCGCCGGGGTGGATGGCCCCGTTCCGTAGGCGAGGAATCGGTCGAGAGCCGTTCGACGGTCACCGCGATGGCGGTGAGAACATGCCGGACACGGGTCTTGGTGAGTCCTCGGTAGCGGCATCGCCGCATCCCGTGGCCGTGCACGAGCTCGTCGACGGTGCCTTCGACACCGGAGCGGAGCGCGTGGATGCTGCGTCGGTCCGCACCGTTGTGCTCGGCGCGGGCACGTCGTTGCAGGTCGAGCAAGTCCTTGGGCGGGAAGCCCACGCCGCGGGAGGCCGCACGGGAGCCGGTGCACTTCGAGCGGGCCGGGCACGGACCGCACCGGCTCTGGGCGAACGTGACCACGATCAGTGGTGCCGCCTGCGGTGAGGAGGACGGATACGGGCCGGACCGGGCGCGGCTGGTCCGGCCCCGGGGGCAGGTCGCCTGCCGCTGCTCGATGTCGATGCGGACGTCGTCCCGGCCGAAGCCGCCCTATACGCGGTGCCGGCGAGGGGGATCACCGCGTACCGGGCCGACCGGTTCCACCCGATGGACGCGAAGGGTGCGATCCTGGTGGACGAGCGTGGGGTGGCCGCCGTCGATGAGAGGCTCGGCAGGCGGCGGCGTGCGAGCCGGTGGCGGATCTCGGGCAGGGCCCGAAAGTCGTGCTCGGCGGCCCCGGTGTTGGCCACATTGGTGATCACGTTGGTGCCGTGCTCGTCACAGGACTCGGTCACCTGGGTCGGGTGGCCCTTCCAGCGAGTGACGTGTCCGCGGCGGCCGTGGCGGGCCTGGGGGTCGTGGGGGAGACGAGCGCGGTTGCCGACGGCGGCGGGCCGCCGTCCTCCGGGTGTGCCGGCGGATCCCGCCACGCTCGTCGGGCAGGTGGTTCCGCACGAAGATCTCCCGCACGGCCTCGGCCTGCGGCCCGGCGGGGAAGGGGATGGGGGACCGGCGAAGGCGCGTCGGCGGTCGGTGGATGTCGGAGCCGGTGCTGTTGATCCCGGTCGTGGGGTGGGTGGGATTCTCGTCCGGGCGCACCAGGCGCACCAGGCGCACCAGGCGCACCAGGCGCACCGGGCGGCCGTGGCGCCGGCCCCGGTCCTCGGTGGCCAGGCCGGCGAGCCCGTGCGGTGCGGTGCGGGCGAGTTCTTCCCGGGGCGCGCGCAGGGCCTCGGTCACCGGCTCCGGGCGGGTCGGGTCGCGCACCGCCGCCGGGACGTGGGTGGCATCGAGGCGCCGGCGTCCTCGCTCCGTGACCGGCCCGGCCTCGCGCCGGCGGTCCGGGGCGAGGTCGAGCAGTACATCGGCGCGGCCGTCCTGCACGAGCCGGCCCCGGACGTCGGCCGGCACGCCGTGGTGGAACCCGGGATCGTCCAGCGGCAGCGCGAGAGCGTACGCGACGTCGGTCCGGCAGCGCACGGCCTCGGCGGCCTGCCGGTCGGAGAGGTTGTACGGGAACCCGCGGCACGCCGACGGTGGCCGGCCGGGCGGGTGAGGGCTCTGGGCGGCCCTCGCGCGGGTACCGGGACGCGAAGTCCTCGTCCCGCCACGGCCCGCCGAGGCGATCCCGCACCTCCATCGCCGTCGTATCACCCGGATTGCCCGCCCGCGCGACCTGCGCGGTTAGAGGCGGGACCCGTTCACCGGGACGGGGACAGACGGACACAGACCACCTCGCCGCATGCCTGGGGCCTCGGAACCGTCCCGAGCATGACGGGAGATCGGGCCACTCCGCCGCAGAACCTCAAGATCCCCGACTGTGAGGATGAGGGAGGCACTGCTCGAGGGTCTGACCCGATCCCCGATTGACGCTTCGGCTGTCCTTACTCTGAATCGTCGACCTTCCGAGCGGGGCCGTTGCGCGTACCGGCTCGGTGATCGTGACCTCATAGGAGCTTGACCAAAGCGGTCCCATCACAGTCGTGTCCGTCCGCCGGGCCGGTGCGCGCGAGCCCATTCACCGCGCGCGGAAGGAACAACCCGGCCACCATGCCACAGCCCATCGAGGTGATCGGCGGGATCGACACCCACACCGACGTCCATCAGGCCGCCGTCATCGACACCATCGGCCAGCACCTGGCCACCGAGGCGTTCCCCACCACGCCTGCAGGCTACCGGCGCCTGCTGGAGTGGCTGCGTTCGCACGGCCGAGTGCTGGTCGTAGGCATGGAAGGCACCGGCTCCTTCGGGGCCGAACTCGCCCGGTACCTGCACGCCAACCAGGTCACCGTCATCGAGGTGGAGCGACCTGACCGGTGAGCTCGCCGCGCGGCAGGCAAATCCGACCCCGTTGATGCCTACGCCGCCGCCACCGCGGTGCTCTCCGGCCGTGCCAAGGGCACCCCGAAGCACCGCGACGGCTCGGTCGAGGCAATCCGCGGCCTGCGCGTGGTACGCGCCGGCGGCGTCAAGGCCCGCACCCAGACCATCAACCAGATCAAATCATTGATCATCACCGCCCCGCTGCGGTGCGCGAAGCGCTGCGCTCGCTGACCACCACCGAGTCGATCCGGCGCCTGGCCGCCAGCCGTTCCGGCGCCGATCTGACCGACCCGGCCGCAGCCGTCAAACTCGCTCTCAGAGGGTGTTTATGCAGGTCAAGCCCTATATGTGGCTTTCATCACTGCCCTGCTTTGAGGGCTTTCATTCCGTAGGTGGCGAATGATCTTCTCCGGGGCAGAGACTCGGCCATCCGTCTCGCCCACATCCGTGCCCGGGAGTCCGTCTGGTTTGAAGATGTTGCGGAATCGCCTGATGGTCAGCGGAATCAAGCCCTCCGGGTCGCCCGTGATCACGGTATGCCGTGAGCGAGCACAAGCCGTACCCCGGCGACCTGTCCGACGCCCGATGGGCCCTGATCGAGCCGACGCTGACTTCCTGGCGGAAAGCCCGGCTCGGCCGCAGACCAACCGGGCAGCCGGCCAAGGTCGATTTACGTGACGTCTTCAACGCGATTCTCTACATCAACCGCACCGGAATCCCCTGGAAGTACCTCCCACACGACTTCCCGAACCACGCCACCGTCTACGCCTACTACGCCGCGTGGCGCGACGAGGGAATCTTCGCCCAGCTCAATTACGACCTGACAGGACTGGCCCGCGTCAAGGAGGGGCGCAAGCCCGAGCTGACCGCCTCCGTGATCGACACCCAGAGCGTCAAAACCTCTACCAACGTGCCTGTGACCAGCCAGGGAACCGACGCCGCCAAGAAGATCGTCGGCCGCAAGCGCGGCATCCTCACCGACGCGATCGGTCTCATCCTTGCCGTGACCGTCACCGCCGCCGGCCTCTCGGAGAACGCCCTGGGAATGCGCCTCCTCGACCAGGCGAAGGAGAGGTACCCGACCATCGTCAAGAGCTGGGTCGACACCGGCTTCAAGAACGCGGTTGTCGAGCACGGCGCCCGCCTCGGCGTCGACGTCGAAGTCGTCAACCGCAATCCGGGGACCCGCGGCTTTGAAGTCGTGAAAAGGCGCTGGGTGGTGGAGCGGAGTATCGGTTGGATCATGATGCACCGCCGCCTGGCCCGCGACTACGAGACCCTCACCGCCAGCTCCGAGGTCATGATCTACATCGCCTCGATCGACAACCTCGCCAAGCGCATAACGGACGAGAGTATGCCAACCTGGCGAGGAACCTACTAGGGCATACAGGGCAATACGCCTAGATTAAATGCCCTCTTAGTACTCCAGTCTGACTTTGCGATCTTGCTGCGGACCCGGCTGGAAACGGGTACGGCCACCGCGTGATCATCGGTTGGTGTGTGGACAAACGAAGATCGTGCGGTGGCC
>NZ_JBXUOY010000382.1:0-3972 GCF_057196705.1 Streptomyces sp. ATLC9
CCCCCGCGGGGGGGGGCGGCCCCCGCGCCGCCCCCCCCCCCCCCCCCCCCCCCCCCGGCGTTGCGCGAGGGCACCGCGCGAGGACACCGCCGCGGTGACCGTAGGATGAGCGCCGCAAACGCATCATCGAGTGGTCGTCGAACACTCCGTCGCATGCCGATCGCCGTTGGGGAACGGCGCCGGAAAACCTCCGGAAGACAGGGGGTGGGCGGTAGGCGAGACGACACGTATGACGTCCCTTCCTGGAGCGTGACCTGCCTGATGTCCGCCTCGTTCCCAGTCCTGAGGCTTTTCCGCAGCAAGAAACGGGCCGAGAGGGGTTCCTCCCGGCCCGCTCCACCGAGCTTCTCGGTGAAACACGCTCTGGCCCTCTCCGTCCTGCTGGGCGCGGCCTTCCTGGCACAGGCACTGGGCGCCCTGCTGGCGGACACCGCCCTGTTCGTCGCGGGCTCCTCGGCCGGCCTGCTGCTCGACCTGTACCTGGTGCACCGGCAGCCCTGGCTGGTCGCCGCGCTGGGCAGGCTGCGCTTCGACGTCACCACCCGCCAGCTGCTGCGCGACGCGCTGATCGTCGTCGGCCTGGTCCGGCTGCCGGGCATCGACCCGCTGGAGGAGCAGCCCCTCGCCCTGGCCCTGCTGGCCGGGTACTTCCTGCACTTCTGCTGCCAGGCGATCGCGCTGCTGATCAGGCGCCGGCGCACCCTCCCCTTCGTCACCCGCAACATCGACGCCTCCGCCCTGCGGCTGTCCTCCGCGCCGCCGCGGCTGCTGGCCCGCCAGCCCAGCCGCCGGCTGCTGTACTTCGCCCTGCCCGCCACGGCCGGTCTGATGGCCTCGGCCGTGACCGCCGACGCCCTGTGGGGCCTGCTGGGGGTGGGCGTCACCCTGGCACTCCACCTGGGCGGCATACTGCGGCTCGCCGCCTGGCTGCGGCCCGGCGCGCAGCCCGCGAACGAGCGGCAGGCGCTGGAGTGGCTGGACCGCTGGCTGGCCGAGTACCGGCCGACGGTGGCGATGTACTTCTCCGGCGGCGCGGCCTCCGCCTACCAGGCGAACATGTGGCTGGGCACGCTCTCCGCGCTGGAGGCCAGGCCGCTGATCGTGCTGCGCGAGCGGTTCATGGTCCAGAAGATCGACGCGACCGACGTGCCCGTCGTGTGCATCCCCAAGGTCGCCCACCTCATGCGGCTGGAGCACTCCTCGCTCAAGATGATGCTGCACCCGGCGAACTCCGGTAAGACCTCGCAGGTACTGCGCATCCCCTCGATCAAGCACGCCTTCATCAACCACGGCGAGAGCGACAAGCTCTCCAGCTGCAACCCCTACGCCAAGGCCTACGACGAGGTGTGGGTCGCGGGCCGGGCCGCCCGGGACCGCTACCGGCTCGCCGACATCGGCGTCGACGACCGCGACGTGGTGGAGGTCGGCCGCCCGCAGCTCGCGCCGATCCGCCCGTACGCCGGGCCCCCGGCCGCGGACGGCCCCGTCACGGTGCTGTACGCGCCCACCTGGGAGGGCTGGACCGACGACCCCGGCAACACCTCGGTCATCCTGGCCGGTGAGAACATCGTCCGCGCCCTGCTGGCGGACCCGAAGGTGCGGCTGCTGTACAAGCCCCACCCGATGACCGGTTCGGTGGACCCGCGCGCGGCCCGCGCCGACGTGCGCATCCAGCACATGATCGCCGAGGCCAACGCCCGGCGCTCCGGCCCGCGCCCCGGCCCGGAGGCCGCCGCCGAGCTGGCCCGCCGCACCGCCGAGCTGGACGAGCTGACCAGCACGGCGTTCCGGCCGAGCGCGGACGAGATGGAGCGGATGCTGCTCCAGTCCACCCCCGAGGGGGACCGGGAGGCGGCGGTGACGGCGGCGACGGCCGCCTGGGAGGAGGCCTACTGGGCGTCCTTCCCCGAGTGGGAGCATCTGGTCGTCACCGGGCCGCGGCCCGCCCTGTACGCCTGCTTCAACCGCTCCGACCTGCTGATCAGCGACGTCTCCAGCGTGGTCTCGGACTGGCTGGCCGGTGAGAAGCCGTACGCGGTCGCCAACACCAGCGGTCTGGCGGAGGAGGAGTTCAGGGCCGGTCTGCCGACCGTGCGGGCGGCCACGGTCCTCACGCCCGACGCCGCCGGTGTGCCCGCCCTGCTGGACTCCGTCCGGGACCCGTCCAGGGACACCATGGCGCGGGCCCGGGCCGAGCTGAAGACGCATCTGCTGGGGCCGGCCGACCCGCCGTCGATCGTCCGCTTCGACCGGGCGGTCGCGGCGCTGTGCGCCAAGGCGGACAGGCGCCGCGAGCTGATGGCCCTGCGCACCGACGACGCCCCGGCGCCGCGGGTGGCCGCCGAGGCGGCGGAAGCGGCCGACGCGGCGGAGAACGGACAGGAGAGCGATCCCAGTGGCTCGGAGAACTCCCTGACCACCTGAGACGCCCGGCCCGCGAGCCGCGAAGCGGCGCTGGGCGGCCGGGCGGATGGTGTCCATGCGGTGGTCCTCGCCGCGGCGTCCGAGCATCTCCGCGCCCGCGGCCACCGAGGGCTCCCAGTCGAAGACGACCGCGTTCTCCTCCGGACCGATGGCCACGCCGTCGCCCTCGTGGGCGCCCGCCTTCATCAGCTCCTCCTCGACGCCGAGGCGGTTGAGCCGGTCGGCGAGGTAGCCGACGGCCTCGTCGTTGCTGAAGTCGGTCTGGCGCACCCAGCGCTCCGGCTTCTCGCCGCGCACCCGGAAGAGCCCGTCGCCCTCCCGCGTGACGGTGAAGCCGGCGTCGTCCACGGCCTGCGGGCGGATGACGATACGGGTCGCCTCCTCCACCGGCCTGGCCGCGCGCGCCTCCTCCACGATCCCCGCCAGGGCGAAGGACAGCTCCCTGAGCCCCTTGCGGCTGACGGCCGAGACCTCGAGGACCGGATAGCCGCGCGCCTCCAGGTCGGGGCGGATGATGTCGGCCAGGTCCTGCCCGTCGGGGATGTCCACCTTGTTGAGCACCACCACGCGCGGACGGCCGTCCAGACCGCCGTACTGGGTCAGTTCGGCCTCGATGACGTCCAGGTCGGTGACCGGGTCGCGCTCGGACTCCAGCGTCGCGCAGTCCAGCACGTGCACCAGGACCTCGCAGCGCTCCACGTGGCGCAGGAACTCCAGGCCCAGGCCCTTGCCCTGGCTGGCCCCGGGGATCAGACCGGGCACGTCGGCGATGGTGTAGACGGTCGCGCCCGCCGTCACCACGCCCAGGTTGGGCACCAGGGTGGTGAATGGGTAGTCGGCGATCTTCGGCTTGGCCGCGGAGAGGACGGAGATCAGGGAGGACTTGCCCGCCGACGGATAGCCGACCAGGGCCACGTCCGCCACCGTCTTCAGTTCCAGGACGATGTCGCGGGTCTCCCCCGGCTCGCCCAGCAGCGCGAAGCCGGGCGCCTTGCGGCGGGCCGAGGCCAGCGCGGCGTTGCCCAGGCCGCCGCGTCCGCCGCGCCCGGCGACGAAGGTGGTGCCCTGGCCGACGAGGTCGGCGAGCACGTTGCCCTGCCGGTCCAGGACGACCGTGCCGTCCGGGACGGGCAGCACCAGGTCCCCGCCGTCCGCGCCCGAGCGGTTGCCGCCCTCGCCGGGCCTGCCGTTGGTCGCCCGGCGGTGCGGGGTGTGGTGGTACTCCAGCAGCGTGGTCACGGACTGGTCGACGACGAGGACCACGTCCCCGCCCCGGCCGCCGTTGCCGCCGTCCGGGCCGCCCAGCGGCTTGAACTTCTCACGGTGGACGGAGGCACAGCCGTGGCCTCCGTTACCCGCGGCGACGTGCAACTCGACGCGGTCCACGAAGGTGGTCATGACGGGTGCCTCCAGGCTGGTGTTCGAGGGGTGTGCGGGTGCTGATCCGCGAGTCCGCGGATCACGGGGGCGGCGCCGCGCGGGCCGCCCCCGTACAACGCGCCGTGGGGGCGTCCCCCTGCCCCCCGCGGCCCGGGCGGGGGGGGGCGC
>NZ_JBXUOY010000383.1:0-3970 GCF_057196705.1 Streptomyces sp. ATLC9
CACCGGGGGTGGCGGGGTGCGCGCACGGCGGGGCCTGATCACCCGTAGGGGACGGTCAGCCGAAGGGGATGGTCAGCACCGAGCCGGAGCCGACCCGGAGCTTGGCCGGGGCGTTGCCGATCGCGCTCCAGACCTCGACGCGGACCGTTCCGCCCCGCAGGTCGCCCAGGCTGCCCGAGGCCGACTTCAGGCCGGCGCGGGAGGCGTCGTACTCCTCCCAGCCGTCCACCGGGTCGGTGGCGAAGTAGCGGTAGGTCTCCACCCGGTCGAAGGTGCCGTCACCGGTCAGGTCGTAGGAGACCCGCGCCTGCTGGCCGAGGCCGACGGCCGTGCCCGCGTCCACCTTCAGGCGGAAGCCGGTGGCGCCGCCGGACTCGTGGGAGCCGTCGACGTTCCTGACCTCGTACACCAGCGGCCGGTGGGGGGTGCCGTCGTGGTTGGCGCCGCCCGCCGAGGCGATGGTGTCGGCCGACGCGGTGGAGGCCTCGGTGGCGCTCAGCGTCCCGCCGGAGCGCAGGTGGAAGGTGTCGCCGGTGGCGGGCGGGTCCTGCGGGTCACCGGGGTCGCCCGGGCCCGCCGTGCCGGTGCCGGTGGCCGTGGAGCGGGCCGGGACGCTCAGCTTCCCGCCGTCGGAGAACGTCACGGTCACCGCCGAGCCGGAGTGGTTGTGGGCGACGTAGGTGCGGGTGCCGTTCTTGGTGAAGACCGCGGCGGTCGGACTGTCGGCGGTGACGGAGGTGTCGGGGGCGCCGATCGCGTCCAGGGTGGTGACCCAGTGGTAGGTGTGGGCCCTGCTCTCACCCGCCTCCGGCTCGTAGCCGCCGTTCTGCGCGTCCCAGGCGGCCTTGCCCTTCGCGGGGTCGGCCAGCGCCTGGAACTCCCAGAAGATGTCGCGCCACTCGACGGCGGGACCGCCGTTGGCCCTCTCCATCTCGGCGATGCTGCGCCGGATGGCGTCCTTGTTGCGGGCCAGGTGGAGCGAACCCCCGGTCACCGGGAGGACGTTGATGCCGTGGATCTCCTCGGGGTTGGCCGTCCACCAGGTGGAGTAGGCGCCTCCGCTGCCCCAGACCATGCCGACCACGTCGTGGCCGAAGTCGTCGGGGTAGACCTCCTGGTCGGCGTCGAACCAGTACTGGGCGATGGCCTCGGACTCGGTGGTCAGCAGGTAGACGCCCAGGTCCCGCAGGGAGTGGTCACCGGTGGCCGAGCCCCACAGGACCAGTCCCGCGCTGAGGTTGACCGACTCCGAGGAGGACTCCTGGTTGTTGCCCGCGGCGAAGCCGGCGTGCCCGGCGGCCCAGCTGTGGCCGGCGTACACGTCGAAGCCGCGCAGGAAGGGGAACAGCTCGTCGGTGCGGCTGGGGTTGGCGGCGTCCCTCACCAGGGTCTTCACCATCCCGCCCCAGGCGGAGTCGGCCGCCCAGGCCGCGTCGTACTGGGCCACGATCGCCGCGGCCATCACGTAGTACGAGTAGTGGAAGTGGTGGTCGTTGAGCTCCTTGTCGCTGCCGTACGAGGCGGGGTAGCCGATGAGGGTGCGCCAGTCGCGGTCGTAGGAGAACTCCGAGGCCCCGCCGGGGGTGAACCACTCCTGGAGCCTGCCCTTGATCAGGCCGAGCAGCTTGTCACGCGGACCCGTCTCGCCGATCTGGTCGGCGACCGGCACCAGCTGGGCGAGCTTGCCGAGCTGCTTGCCCGTCCAGTAGGTGTCGGTGGCGCCGGCGAACGGGTCGGCGGCGTTCGCCACCTGGCCGATGTACCCCTTCAGCCTGGCCCTGTCCACGGCGTCCGGCACGGGCAGGCCGGGCAGGACGCCGGTGACCTTCTGGGAGGTGGTGAAGGAGGTGCCCTCGCGGACCTTCATCTCACCGCGCGGCGAGGCGTAGGTCCAGCCGGTCAGGGCGTCGGAGGTGTGCAGCCACTGGTGGCGGTAGAGGGCCTGGAGGGTGCCGTGCTCGCTGCCCTCCTTGGCCGTCGTGGTCAGGGTGTAGGTGGCCTTCATCCGGCCGGCGGCCTCGTCGTAGTCCCAGGCCACCTTGGAACCGGTGACGAAGCTGAAGGCGTACTTGCGGAAGGTGGCCAGTGCGTCCCGGCTGGGCAGGACGGCCAGCGAGAAGTAGTCCCTGCCGCCGAGGTTCGCGCGGATGTCGGTGCCCGAGACGGTCCAGTCGCTGCCGGAGGGGGCGAACAGCGCGTAGTGCCGGCCGCCGATGGTGATGCCCAGGACGTTGCCCTGGTCGGCGAAGACGGCCGGGGTGCTCGCGGCGGAGATCCGCGCGGCGCCGCCGCTGCCCTGGGCGTAGACGTACGGCAGGCCGTGGCCGATGGTGGCGCGCAGGGTGCGGGAGCCGTCGGACCAGCGGGGGGTGACGGTCCAGTCGCTCCAGGAGTCGGCCCGGGCGTCGGGGGAGTTCAGGTCGGCGAGGCCGAGGGTCAGGTCGCGCTTGTGCGTGAACTCGTACTGGCGGCCCTCGCCCACGACGGCGTGCGAGGCGGGGTAGCCGACCTCCAGACCTCCGGAGACGGCCCGGTAGGTGAGGGGGTGGCCGTACATGTTCTCGGAGTACGGGTTGCCGGGGTAGCGCTGGAAGGCCAGGGAGGACCACCAGTCGTTGGTGGGCACCGGCTTGTCCGCCACGGCCGCGGTGACCTTGGGCTTGACCGGCGCCCCGGCGTTGTTCTCCGGTCCGGCGGCCCCGGCCGGGCGCGTGTCGCTGTAGCCGCCCCGGCCGACGGGGACGGTGGCTGCCTGGGCGGTGTCCGCCCCGACGGCGCCGAGGCCGGTGGCGACGGCCGCCGTGGCCGCCGCCGCCAGCAGCGCGGCGGGACGTCTGCGGAATCTCATGAACGGCTCCTGAGGGATGTGCGTGGGGGATTACTGAGAGCGCTCTCAGGTTCCGGCAACTTAGGTTTCACCTGACCGAGCGTCAAGATGTTCGACAGAAACAATCTTGAAAAGCCACCAAGCGTTCAGGAGTTGACATCTCTGCCCCCGGGCCCGTCCACGGGGTCCGCGCGGCCGGGCTCCGCACCGGGCTCCGGGGGCGGGAGGCCACCGTCGGGCGGGGCGATGTCCACGCCCAGACCCCCAGTGCCTGGAGACCGCGGAGGCGGCCCGAGCCCACGGGGAGCGGTTCGTGTCCGTGCGCCCGGCCCACCCCTTCGCGGAGGTCGACGCTGTCCTCGGCTGAGGCCCTGCCGGCGCGGACGCGGAAGGGCGGCGCCTCCGCACAGGCGCCGCCCTTCCTTTTTGTGCGCCGGGACCGCCGTTCCCGCCGGTGAGGGTCGGCCGGCGGGACGGTCCCGGTGTCAGATGGTCTTCGTTCGCCGGTCAGCGGCTGTCGCTGCCCTCCCCGCTCTCCATGGCCGCCGCGCGTCCCGCCTCCAGGCGGGCGACGGGGATGCGGAACGGGGAGCAGGAGACGTAGTCCAGGCCGATCCCGTGGAAGAAGTGGACCGACTCCGGGTCGCCGCCGTGCTCGCCGCACACGCCCAGTTTGAGGTCGGGACGGGCGGCCCGGCCGGCCTCGGCCGCGCCCCGCACCAGCGCGCCGACGCCGTCCCTGTCGATGGTCTCGAACGGCGAGACCCCGAAGATGCCCTTCTCCAGGTAGGCGGTGAAGAAGCTGGCCTCCACGTCGTCCCGGCTGAAGCCCCACACGGTCTGGGTGAGGTCGTTGGTGCCGAAGGAGAAGAAGTCGGCGCACTCGGCGATCTGACCGGCCGTCACCGCCGCGCGCGGCAGCTCGATCATGGTCCCGATCAGCAGCCTCAGGTCCACGCCGCGGGCCTGCTGCACCTGGGCGACGACCTTCTCGGCCTCCTCGCGGACGCACTCGAGCTCCTGGACGGTGCCCACCAGCGGGATCATGATCTCCACACGGGGGGGGGGGGGGGGGGGGGGGCGGGGGGGGGGGGGGGGGGGGGGGGGGGGGGGGGGCCGGGGGGGCGGGCCGGGGCGGGCCGG
>NZ_JBXUOY010000384.1:0-3949 GCF_057196705.1 Streptomyces sp. ATLC9
CGCCAGCTCGGCGCGGCGGGCCTCGCGGGCGCGCCGGGCGGCCTCCTTGCGGTCGGCCGGCGGCTTGGCCACGGCACGACGCAGCGCCTCGGCCTCGCTGCGCTTGGGCGTCGGGCGGCCCTTGGGTGCCTGCGGGTCACGGTGCTGCTTGGTCAGTTCCGCGTTCTCCCGGGGAGACGCGGTCTGCTCATCACGAGAACGGCTTCGGAACACACCGCCAAGAGTACGGGGCGGGCAGGTGTGACCCCCACCCCCACGGGGAACGATCCGGCAACGGCGGGTCGCCGTACCCCCCCCTGCTACTTCCCGGGCGGGAGAAACACCGGCCGCCGATCGTCCTGGAGGAGGAGTACATCCAGGTCCGAACAGTGCGGTAATGGAAGCAGGGCCCGTAGGGTGGGACCTGTCGGTGTGCGAGGTTCAGTCCGTCTTCGAAGGGGGCGCGCGAAGCCCATGAGCGGTGTTATGAAGCGTATGGGGATGATCTTCCGCGCGAAGGCCAACAAGGCCCTGGACCGGGCCGAGGATCCGCGCGAGACGCTCGACTACTCGTACCAGAAGCAGCTCGAACTGCTGCAGAAGGTACGCCGCGGGGTCGCCGACGTGGCGACCTCCCGCAAGCGGCTGGAACTCCAGCTCAACCAGCTCCAGGGCCAGTCCTCCAAGCTCGAGGACCAGGGCCGCAAGGCGCTCGCCCTCGGCCGCGAGGACCTGGCGCGCGAGGCGCTCTCCCGCCGCGCGGCCCTCCAGCAGCAGGTGACCGATCTGGAGCAGCAGCACCAGACGCTCCAGGGCGAGGAGGAGAAGCTCACCCTCGCCGCCCAGCGTCTCCAGGCCAAGGTGGACGCCTTCCGCACCAAGAAGGAGACCATCAAGGCCACCTACACCGCGGCACAGGCCCAGACGCGCATCGGCGAGGCCTTCTCCGGCATCTCCGAGGAGATGGGCGACGTCGGCCTGGCCGTCCAGCGGGCCGAGGACAAGACCGCCCAGCTCCAGGCCCGGGCCGGGGCGATCGACGAACTGCTCGCCTCGGGAGCCCTGGACGACTCCAGCGGAATGGCCAAGGACGACATCGCGGCCGAGCTGGACCGCATCTCCGGCGGCTCCGACGTGGAGCTGGAGCTCCAGCGCATGAAGGCGGAGCTGGCGGGCGGCACGAGCGGCGACCGGCAGGCCATCGAGGGCGGGCAGGACCAGGCCGCGCAGCCGCAGCAGCAGGCCCGGCAGTCCCAGGACGCACCCCGCTTCGACAAGCAGTAGCGGCGGCGGCGCACCGGGGGCATCACTCCCGGTGCGCCGGGCACCCGCCCTCCGGTGAGCCCGGAAGGAGAACGCCGTGATCGTACGGATCATGGGGGAGGGGCAGGCCAGGCTGGACGACAGCCATCTGCCCGGCCTGAACGCACTGGACGACGAGCTGCTCCACGAGATGGAGCACGGGGACGAGGCGGGCTTCCGCCGCACCCTCAACGCCCTGCTGGACGCCGTGCGCTCGCTGGGCACGCCCCTGCCCGACGACGCCCTGGAGCCCTCGGAGCTGATCCTGCCCGAGCCCGGGGCGACGCTGGAGGAGGTACGCGCCATGCTGGGCGAGGACGGGCTCTTCCCCGCCGACGCCCCCGCCTGAGGGACCCCGGGGACAGGGGCCCCGGCGGCCGCCCTACGGGAACGCGGCGCAGGGGACGTAGGGCGACGGCGGCCGCATCCCGCGCAGCGCGATCCAGCCCGCGGTGTCCGGCTCCAGGCCGGCGGCCAGCCCGACGTCCAGTGCCCACTGCTGCCCGGCGGTCAGACCCTCGATCCGCACCCGGCGGCCCTCGCCCGCCGCGCCCAGTGCGGCGGTCAGCAGCCGGGTGGCCAGTCGCCGTGAGGTCGCGCCAGGAGGGCGGCGTCCGCGACGAACCGCACGGCCTGGGCGTCGTCCTCACGGTCGCGTACCGGGCGCAGCAGCATGACGGCCATCCTGGCCGATCCCGCCGAGCCCGCACCACGTGCGTCACGCGCGCGGGGCGGGCTCCCCGGGAATCACGGCAGGGCGAGCATCCGCTCCAGGGCCAGCTTGGCGAACTTCTCGGTCTCGGGGTCGACCTGGACGCGGTTGACGACCTTGCCGTCGGCCAGCGACTCCAGCGCCCACACCAGGTGGGGCAGGTCGATCCGGTTCATGGTCGAGCAGAAGCAGACCGTCCGGTCCAGGAAGACGACCTCCTTGCGCTCGGGGGCGAAGCGGTTCGCCAGCCGGCGCACCAGGTTGAGCTCGGTGCCGATCGCCCACCTGGAGCCGGCCGGAGCCGCCTCCAGGGTCTTGATGATGTACTCGGTGGAGCCGACGTGGTCGGCCGCCGCGACGACCTCGTGGCGGCACTCGGGGTGCACCAGCACGTTGACGCCGGGAACGCGCTCGCGCACGTCGTTCACCGACTCCAGCGTGAAGCGCCCGTGCACCGAGCAGTGACCGCGCCACAGGATCATCTTCGCCGCCCGCAGCTCCTCGGCGGTCAGGCCGCCGTTCGGCCTGTGCGGGTTGTAGACGACGCAGTCCTCCAGGGACATCCCCATCTCCCGCACCGCGGTGTTGCGGCCCAGGTGCTGGTCGGGCAGGAACAGCACCTTCTCCCCCTGGGAGAAGGCCCACTCCAGCGCCCGCCCGGCGTTGGAGGAGGTGCAGATGGTGCCGCCGTGCCGCCCGGTGAAGGCCTTGATGTCGGCCGAGGAGTTCATGTACGAGACCGGGACGGTGGCGCCGGCCACGCCCGCCTCGGTCAGCACGTCCCAGCACTCGGCGACCTGCTCGGCGGTGGCCATGTCCGCCATCGAGCAGCCCGCGGCCAGGTCGGGCAGGACGACCTGCTGCCGGTCGGAGGTGAGGATGTCGGCGGACTCGGCCATGAAGTGCACGCCGCAGAAGACGATGTACTCCGCCTCCGGGCGGGCGGCGGCGTCCCGGGCGAGTTTGAAGGAGTCGCCGGTGACGTCGGCGAACCGGATGACCTCGTCGCGCTGGTAGTGGTGGCCGAGCACGAAGACCCTCTCGCCCAGCCGCTCCTTCGCCGCGCGGGCGCGCTCGATCAGGCCGGGGTCCGACGGGGAGGGCAGGTCGCCGGGGCACTCCACTCCGCGCTCGCTCCTCGGGTCGGAGTCGCGGCCGAGGAGGAGCAGGGCCAGCGGGGTCGGCTGGACGTCCAGGGCGTCCCCGGGGGTGGCCGGGGCGGGGGCGGAAGACGGGGCGGTGTTCACGGCACGCACCCTTTCATCGGCTCAGCGGGTCTTTTCGTCGGATTGACGTTATCTATCATAGCCGCTTCACGTCATATTGACGATGCCGATCGTGTCAGTGTGACGCATCCCCGCCCCCGCGCGCGGGAGTGACCGCCGGGTGCCGGGTATGCGAGCATGAGAGACGCAAAGACGTGCCCGGCCTGGAATGAAACCGGGAAGCCGCCTGTTGAGCAGGCGGCAGAGCAGTCCGTACAACCCGGGAGAGAAGCAGATGTCCGTATCGGACGAGACCGCTGTGACGACTGACGGAATCATCCTGTCCGACGCCGCCGCGGCGAAGGTCAAGAGCCTGCTCGAACAGGAGGGCCGCGAGGACCTGGCCCTGCGCGTCGCCGTTCAGCCCGGCGGCTGCTCCGGCCTGCGGTACCAGCTCTTCTTCGACGAGCGGTCGCTGGACGGCGACGTCGTCAAGGAGTTCGACGGTGTCCGCGTCGTGACCGACCGCATGAGCGCCCCGTACCTGGGCGGCGCCTCCATCGACTTCGTCGACACCATCGAGAAGCAGGGCTTCACCATCGACAACCCGAACGCCTCGGGCTCCTGCGCCTGCGGCGACTCCTTCAGCTGAACCGCCCCGGCCGCGCCACCCGAGGGCGGCGCGGGCGCACACGGCACGGGGAAGGGGGGCGGCCCCCCCCGCGCGCCCCCCCTACCCCGTGCGGCCCCC
>NZ_JBXUOY010000385.1:0-3929 GCF_057196705.1 Streptomyces sp. ATLC9
GGCCCCGCGCACACCGGCCCGCCACGCGCCCGGACGGCCGCGGGCTGGCCGGCCCGGGGCCCGGTCAGCGCGGGGCGGGCGGGGGGACGAGGACGTTCTCGCCCGTGCGCCCGGCCAGATGGTCCTCGACGTTGGCGGCGGTGGCCTGGACGATCTGCCCCACCGCGTCGTGGGTGAAGTACGCCTGGTGGGAGCTGACCAGGACGTTGCGGAAGGTCATCAGCCGGGCGAGGATGTCGTCGGTCACCACGTCCAGCGAGCGGTCGAAGAAGAAGACCCCGGCCTCCTCCTCGTACACGTCCAGCCCCACCCCGTCCAGGCGGCCCTCGCGCAGCGTCTCCACCAGGGCGTGGGCGTCCATCAGACCGCCCCGGCTGGTGTTGATCAGGATCGCGTCCTCCTTCATCCTGCGCAGGGCGTCGCCGTCGACCACGTGGTACGTGTCGGGCAGCAGTGGCAGGTGAAGGCTGATCAGGTCGGACTCGGTGAACAGCCGGTCGTGGCCGACGTACTCCATGCCCAGGGCCAGGCACTCGGGGTTCTCCGCGATGTCGGACCCGAGCAGGCGCATGCCGAAGCCCGCGGCGATGCGGGCGAAGGCCGCGCCGATCTTCCCGGTGCCCAGGACTCCGGCGGTGCGGCCGTGGAAGTCGCGTCCCATCAGGCCGTTGAGCCGGAAGTCGAAGTCGCGGGTCCGGGTCACCGCGCGGGGCACCCGGCGGTTGACCGCCAGGGCCAGGGCCCAGGCGAACTCGGCCACCGAGTGGGGGGAGTAGTGCGACACGCGCGCCACCGACAGGCCCAGTTTCCGGGCCGCGTCCAGGTCGATGTTGTTGTAGCCGGTGGCACGCTGGGTGACCAGCCGGGTGCCGCCTTCGGCCAGGACGGTCAGCACCTCCTCGTCCAGCACGTCGTTGACGCTGCTGCACACCACCGCGCATCCGGCGGCCGTCGCGGCGGTGTCCCGGTCCAGGACCAGGTCCAGGCAGCGCAGGCGGTGCCGCCCGTCGAACGCCTTCTCCAGCAGGGGCCGCTCGTCGGCGACGACCCCGTAGGCGACGACGTCCACCGCCGCCTTCGCCTTCCCGGCCGTGCCCTCCGGCGTCTGCTCCACCGTGTTCCTCCCTCGTTCCGGGCCGCACCCGGTGTGCGTGCGTGTGCGACGCGCGTGCGTGCCTGTACGTGTCCGGCCGGCCGTGCGGGGCCGGCGGGGGGCACGGGATTCCGCACCCCAGCGGAACACGTCGCCCACAAGCCTTCCCCGGACGCCCGGCTCCGGCCCAGGGCCGAACGGGCCACCCGGCCCCGCCTGGGGCCGTAGCGCGCCGACGTCCGGGGAAGACCCGCGGCCGGGGGGGCCGGGCCACCGGTGTTCAGCCGAAGCATGCCTCCCAGGTCTCCGGGCCGACGACGCCGTCGACCGTCAGGTCGTGCCGCGCCTGGAAGCGCTCGCACACCTCCCTGGAGCGGGCGTCGTACCGCCCGTCCGTGCCGGGGGACCAGCCGCGCTCGCGCATCCGCCGCTGCCACAGCCCCACGGCGGGGTGCTCGGTGGCCGGCGGGTGGCTGAGGTAGACCCCGGGCCAGGCCGGGGGACCGGAGGCGGGTTCCAGCGAGCCGTCCAGAACGTAGGAGGACAGCCTGCCCGGGCAGGCCGTCGGCAGGTGGTCACTGTGCCGGTTGATCCCGCCGCCCGCACCGCCGATGTCGCGCAGATTGGCGATCGACCAGCGGAAGGCGTCCAGGAGTTCCCCGGTGACGGTGTCGTAGTCGGAGGGGGAGCCGCCGGTGAGCGCGCACACCGCGTACCAGTCCCGGTTGCCGGAGTCGGTGCCGTTGGCGGCGGTCCGCACCCACGGCCCGCGCCCTTCGTAGACGTGGCCGTGGACGCACACCAGGTAGGTGTAGGCGATGTCCGCCCAGCCGTTGCCGTCCATGTGGTGGTTCTGGATGCCGCGCACCTGGCCCGCGCACTCGCCGTGGTCGGCGCGGGCGGTACGGGTGCCGCCGACGTGGTGGACGGTGGTGCCGCCGTTGCCCGGTGTGATGCCGGAAGACCGGTTGGTGGGGGCGCGGGCCCCCCACTCCGAACGGGGGACGAAGACGGCCATCAGGCGCCCACCTCCTCTCCGCAGCACTCCACACCGGCGTTCAGGGGCTCATCGGGGGCGTCGTCGTCGGCGTCCTCGGGGTAGAGGGCGGCGGGGTGGTAGGGGTGGGTGACGGCCGGGAGCCGGTACTCGCCGGCCGCGGCCCCGGCGCCGAAGGCGCCCAGGGGCGGAAGTGCGGCGGCACCTGCCGCGACCGCCGCGGCGGTGCCGGTCAGACCCAGGAAGCCGCGCCGGGTCGGGCGGAGGGACGGGCCCGGCGAGGCGCCGGAGGACGGTCTGGGGGACGGCCTGGGGGACAGGCCGGAGGACTCTGAGGAGGACAAGGGGCTCTCCTGCCGCCGAGGGGTGGGAGGGGGAGGGGAGGGGACGAGAGCGGGCCCGTCCGCCGGAGTGCGCACAGGGGCCTACCCCCCGGCGTCCGGCGCAGGCTCGGCCGTACCGGTGAACAACACACCACAGCGCAGACCGACCAGACGGTATGCATCAGGCGACGGGGCGTCCAAGCTCCTTCCGACCCGCCGGCAGTACACCGGCACACCGGCACACCGGCACACCGACGCGCCGACACGGCGGCAAGGAGGATCCATGGCCATCGACCCCACGGGAGCCGACCTCAAGCGCATGCTGGCCGAGGACCCGGGAGGCCCGGTCGTCATGCTCAACCTGCTGCGCTTCGCCCCGGACGGCCGTTCCTCGTACAACGAGTACGCGCGGCACCTGGCGGACCGCTTCCTGGAGCGCTACGGCGCCGAGGTGCTCTACGCCGGCGACGGCACCACGGCCCTGGTCGCCGAGGACGGGCAGGAGTGGGACGCGGTGCTGCTCGTCCGCTACCCCAGCCGGGGGGCGTTCTGCCGCATGGTCGCCGATCCCGAGTACCAGCAGGTCACTGCCCTGCGCACCCGCGCGCTGACCGAGGCCGTGCTCCAGCCGGCCGTCCCGTGGAGCTCGCGGGGTTCCTCCCGGGCGGACTGACCGGCGGCCGGACCGCCCGTTCCCCGGCGCGGCCCGGCCCGGCCCGGCCGGGGCATGGCACCGTGGCAGCCGTGACGAGGGACGTGGCGACGAAGGACGAACTGCTCCGCGCGCTGGCGGGCCTGAACCGCCGCGGAGGCGGCGGAGGCGGACACGCATGCGACGCCCCCGAGCGGGTACGGCGTCCTACCGCACAGGAGATCGACGGCGGTCGCGGACGACCGCGTACGCCACGGAGCCGAGGAGGCCGTCATGACCACTCCCGAGGAGAACCGGCCGAAGACCGAGAAGACCGACCAGGTCGTCTTCGACGAGCAGGGCCAGGAGTCCGCCCGCCGCGCCGAGGAGGCCAACAGGGACCGCGGGAACGTCGGGCGGCAGCTGGAGGACGCCATGAACGAGGCCGGCGTGGACCGCGAGGACCTCACCGGCGAGAGGGGCGAGGGCGGGCGGAGCTAGCCGTACCGCACCGCGGACCCCGCACCGCACACGTCTTCGGGGGGGGCCCCGCGCGCGGTGGCGCCCCCCCCCCGAAGGGTGTCATGCGGGCGGAGCCGGACCGGACTCAGCCCTTGCCGAAGACCGCCCTGCTCACCTCGTCCGGTCCGTCGAAACGGTCCTTCTTCAGGGACGAGAGCTCTTCGACGACCTCCTTCTTCGCGCCCTTCTCCCTGGCGTTCCTCACCAGGGAATCGCGGTCGGCGGGGTAGTCCACGCCGCCCAGGGCCTTCTGCAGCTCGATCGGGTTGTTGATCTTCGCCATCGGATCCTCCTGTACGGGACCGCACGGGGCCGCACGACTCCACGTGCTGTGCGCGGTGTGGACGGCCGGGGTACCCCGGC
>NZ_JBXUOY010000386.1:0-3926 GCF_057196705.1 Streptomyces sp. ATLC9
CGCAGGGGGAGACGTCGGCCCCCGCGGAGCCCGAGCGGTCGCCGTCCTCCTCGGCCGATCCGGCGCGGGCCCAGGCCGAGGAGCTGGACAAGCTGCTCGCGGACAGCAACAGCAGCCGCAACGCGGTCATCCGGTCGGTCGAGAACATCAAGAAGTGCGAGAACCTGGACCAGGCCGCCACCGACCTGCGCGACGCCGCCCGGCAGCGCAACGGCCTGGTCACCAGACTCGGCGAGATCGAGATCGGCGCACTGCCCCGGCACCGGGAGCTGGCCGACGCCCTCACGGAGGCGTGGAAGGCATCGGCCGCCGCGGACAACCACTACGCCGCGTGGGCCGACCAGGCCGCGGGCGGGAAGGGGTGCCGGAAGGGGAGGGCCCGGACGACCGACCGGACCGCCCAGGGCAACAGGGCCAGCGGCGACGCCACGGCGGCCAAGAAGAAGGCGGCCGGACTGTGGAATCCGACCGCCCGCCAGTACGGCCTGCCCGAGAGACAGTTCAGCCAGCTCTGAGCGCGGGCCCGGCACCCGGCCCGAGCTCTCGCCCCGGCCTCCGCCCCGGCCGCCGGAGCCGTGCCGTGCGCGTGCCGTGCCTCAGCTGTCGCCCGGCACGGTCTCCAGGGTGTCGCGCACATCGACGAAGCCCTTGCGGGCCGGCGCCAGCGTCCCCTTCCTGACCTGCTGGAAGGTCACCATCGCGTTGACCAGACGCGGATGGTCGCGTACGGCCAGCATGTCTTCGTAGCGCCAGCTCAACTGCGGTGTCAGGCCTTCGGTGTCCACCGGCGGCATGGTCTCCAGGGCGCGCCGGACGGTTGCGGCGGTGACGGTCCCCTCGGTGTGCTCCAGCGCGGACCGCAGCACGGTGTACGCGATCCAGGTCGTCTGGACGCCGGGGTCGGCGGCGTCGATCCGGTTGTCGCCGAAGGCGTGCTCGCGGATGACGCTCTTCATCCCCGCCCAGCGCGGATCGGAGGAGACCGGATACCAGCCGGTGGCGTAGGCGCCCTCCCACTGGCTGTCCGGGCCGCCCGTCCGGTCCACGAGCGACTGCTGGACGCTGCCGAGCACCGAGGCGATACGCACCCCGGGGCCGCCCTCGCGCAGCCGCCGGAAGGAGTCGAAGAAGGTGTCGGTACGGCCGCCGAGCACGGCGGTGACACAGGCCTCCTCCGCTCCGCCGACCTGGGCGCCGCCCGCACCGGCGGTCCGTGCGCCGCCCCCGTTCTCGGCCAGGCCCACCCCGGCCAGGGCGCGCCTGGCGTGCTCGGCGTAGGCGGAGGCGTCCTCCGGGGCGCGGATGTCGGCCGCCGGGCCCCCGCCACCGGCGGTGGCCAGGCCGGCGTTGAGCAGCCGGGGGAGCTGGTCGCCCGAGACGGTGTCGGGACGTACGAGCGAGATCCGCTCGCAGTGGTCGGCGAGCTGGTGGCCGCTCCCGGCGAGCAGGGTGGCCTGGCCCCCGTTGACCGGATACGACAGCGGGCTGGTGAACTCCTCGTCCGTCACCCCGTAGCCGCCGAGGTAGGGGATGCCGGCCGACTCCAGGGCCGTCATGAACGTGCGGCCGTGCTGGCTGTACGAGCCGACGACCGCGACGACGTTCTCGGTGCGGGCGCGGTCGGCGCACCGGGCGGCGCCCACCGAGGTGTTGTGATCGTTGCAGGTGAGAACACGGAGTGTCCGCCCGTTGACGCCCCCGGTGGCGTTCACCCAGCGCGCATATGCCTGTGCCATGGCCGGCATGCCGGGCATGTTGGTGGCCTCGGTCCCCTCCGGGGCCCAAGTCATCACGGTCACGGCGCTCTCGTCGGCCCTCGCGTCACCGGGGAGCATGCCGCAGCCGGTGAGCAGTGAGGCGCAGACCCCCGTGGTGGCGGCGAGAGCGGTCATGGTCCTAGCGGAACGTTTGCGACGCCATGCGGTCATGACTCCGAACGATTCCGCCGCGGCTGTAACGGGCGAGTGATGAACAGCCAACGCGGAGCAACGGAGGGGTGAACAGGCAGGGGGTGCGCGAATCCGCCCGGTGCGGAACGTACGATCGACGACCGTGCAGGCACAACAGGGCGAAGCAGAGCAGGACCGGCAGGGGCAGCATGGGCAGGAGCGCCAGGACAGGCCTTCCCGCCGTGGCGGTCGTTCGAGCACCATGGACGGCATGCCGCCCAAAGACATGCCCTGGTGGCGCTGGCGCAGCAATGTGCGCTCGGCGCTGCACATGCTCTCCGACCCCGTCTTCCAGCGGGAGTGCTGGCTGGCGGGCCTGCCCGGGTACGGCGACGTCACGGACGCCGTCTACCGCCTGGTCGAGGACACCTGGCTGGACAACTGGTCCGCGGACAAGTACATCGGCACGGTCTTCCGCGACGCCCAGGAGTCCGCGCTGGTCGACGTCGCGGTGCTGCGCGTCCTGCGGATCATGCACCAGGTCGGGGCGGACGCCCCGGTGGCGGCCTATCTGGAGCACCCGGGCTGGCCGGAGGCCGTCCACGCGGCGCGCGACGCCCATGTGCTGCTCTCCGCCAACGACGGAGAGGACCCGGACCGGCCGCCCCGGTCGCTGGACGTGCTGGCGGCCGTGCTGCGGACCGCCTGACCCGGGATCCCGGTCCCGTTCCCGGCCGGCGGGACCGGTCACGGCGCCCGGCCGGGATGTGCCACGCTTGTGCGCATGAGCGAGCCGCAGCCCACCGCAGCGCCCGAGAGGCATGAGCAGCCCGAGCAGCCCGAGCAGTACGTCCTGACGTTGTCGTGCCCGGACAAACAGGGCATCGTGCACGCCGTCTCCAGCTACCTGTTCATGACCGGCTGCAACATCGAGGACAGCCGGCAGTTCGGCGACCACGACACCGGGCTGTTCTTCATGCGGGTGCACTTCAGCGCGGACGCCCCGGTGACCGTGGAGAAGCTGCGGGCGAGTTTCGCGGCGGTGGGCGACTCCTTCCGGATGGACTGGCAGATCCACCGCGCCGACGAGCGGATGCGGGTCGTCCTCATGGTCAGCAGGTTCGGCCACTGCCTGAACGACCTGCTGTTCCGCACGCGCATCGGCGCGCTGCCGACCGAGGTCGTGGCCGTGGTCTCCAACCACACCGACTTCGAGGAGCTGGTCTCCTCCTACGGCATCCCCTTCCACCACATCCCGGTCACCAGGGAGACCAAGCCGGAGGCGGAGGCACGGCTGCTGGAGATCATCCGCGAGGAGGACGCGGAACTGGTGGTGCTGGCCCGCTACATGCAGGTGATCTCGGACGATCTGTGCAGGGAGCTGCCGGGCCGGATCATCAACATCCACCACTCCTTCCTGCCGAGCTTCAAGGGTGCCAAGCCCTACCACCAGGCCCACGCCCGGGGTGTGAAGCTGATCGGCGCCACGGCGCACTACGTCACCGCCGAGCTGGACGAGGGCCCGATCATCGAGCAGGAGGTGGAGCGCGTCGGGCACGAGCTCACCCCCGAGCAGCTCGTGGCGGTCGGCCGGGATGTGGAGTGCCAGGCGCTGGCCCGCGCGGTGAAGTGGCACAGCGAGCACCGCGTACTGCTCAACGGCCACCGCACGGTCGTCTTCGCCTGACGGGACCCCCGCGACCGCGCGCCCCCGGCCGGAGCCCGACCGCACACGGGGGTCACATCCGCGAGAGCGAGGCCACGGCCCACAGGACGTCGCGGACGTCCTCCTCCTCGCCCTCCCGGCCCGCTGCCGCCTCCCGCGGCGGCACGTGGCCCGCGGCCAGCCGGCAGAACTCCGCGTCCTCCAGCGCGATACGGGCCACCGTGTGCTCCGGGGAGGCGAGGGCGGCCGGGGAGTCCAGGGGGATGTACCAGTCGCCGCCGCCCGTACCCCCGATCTCCAGGTGGAGGGTGCGGCCCGGCGCACCCGCCGCCGTCAGCCGGCGCGGCGGGGCGGCCAGCCCGGCGCGGCGC
>NZ_JBXUOY010000387.1:0-3906 GCF_057196705.1 Streptomyces sp. ATLC9
CGCGGCGGTGCGGGGGGGCCGCGGGGGGGGCGGGGGGGGGGAGGGGGCGGCCCGGGCCCAAGGCCAACCGATGCCGTGTTCCGGCCCGCCGACGATAGGTGCCAGCTCCCGTCGCGGCCTCCGCACCGCGGGTGCGGACCGGTCCAGCCTGACGGACAGGTGCGGCGAAGCTCCGGTGGAAAGAGGTCCTCCCGGCCGACACCCCGTCTGTCAGGGACATCCTCCCTCCGTCGCCCAGCCGTCCTGCTTCGCCGGAGGACCGGGAGGCCGCACGACAAGGAGATGGCCGGCGGCGGTTCTCCGGTCTCGTCTCGGGGCACAAGCCGTCCGTCGTAGGGGATCACATCGTTTTGTCGAGTCCGTGCCAGGTGCCGTCCTCCCACCAGACCACCGAGGCACCGAAGGCGCCCTCGACGGCCTCGACCGCCCAGGTTTCAACCGGGGCAGCGGCGCACACCAGGAAGACGCGGTCGATGGAGCGCCCCAGGGTGTAGCGGACCTCGGCGATACGTGTCGCCGCCTCCCTCAGGTCGGCGTAGGCGGGGCGCTCGGCCTGGAGCACCTCGAACAGATGGGTGCCGTCGGTTCCGGTGAAGATGATGTCCGCGGTGCTTCCCTCCTCGGGCTCCCCGGACTCCCACAACCGGGCCAGGAGCCGGTGCCGGAGGCGCTCGTGGACGGGCTGCTTCCGGTCGGCCGCCACCGCCGCCCGGAGGAACGCCGCGAAGCCCTCGGAGGAAGCGGGGCGGGGCTCGGTGGCCGGTGCCGGGGACATGGCGGGAGATTCCTCCTGGGGCTCGGGAAGACGGCACGGCGGTCGGTACCGGCGACTGAGGGGATCGGCGCTCGCTACACACCGAATTCGGCAGGGCGCACAGCCACTGCGGCGACAACGGACCATCTTGCGGGGCGTGCCCTCGTACTTGGTCAGTGCGCCGCCGCCCAGGTGGTTGGCGGCACTCACGACGGGCAGGTACCCGACCCGATGAACTGGCGCGTTCCGGTGTAAGCGTCGTAGACGGCGACTGCCCAGCGGGTGTATTCCCAGCTCTTGTTGTTGTGGAATTCGAGCGTGAGCTTGCGGCAGACGGTCTTCTCGACGGCCTCTGCGAGGTTGGACTGGGAGGCGCGGCTGGTGAAGCGGTTATTGGGGTCGTCGGTCCAGATGTAGGCGGCTTTTTCGACGGGGTCGAAGCCGAGGCTGATGCCGTCGTTGAGTGCGATGGGGTCGTCGTCCGTCTCGGTGGTGTTGGTGTTCCAGGTGGAGACGATGGCCTTGACCGTGGCCTCGGCGACGCGGATCTCCGCCTTGTCCCTGCTGGGTATCTCGGCCGTGGCCATGCCGGACTCGTCTCCGTGCCACTGGCCGGCTGTTTCTAAGATGCAGCCGTCAGTGGCCTCGCCATAGCCGAGGGCTGCCGCATCGAGATCGCCGTCGGATGTCTTCCAGTAGACGGCGAAGCGGCCGTACGGCCAGGTGGTCGGGTCGTTCTCGAGGCGGTGCGCGAGGGCGGAGCAGGCCGCCATCTCGCCGGCTCTGCGGAACACCTCCTGATGGTTCTCGGGCAGCTGCGGCACCGGTCCACCGGTCACCATCACGGTCTGTGCACGCTGGTTGAACGTGATTGTGGGCTTCATGAAGTCCATGCCCTTGGTGGCCAGCATGGACGTCATACGGTCCCGGATCGCCTTCTCGGTGTCATGCTCTTCGGGGCTGCCGGCGATGGTGCTCGCACTCCACTCGTCCGGGTGTGGTTGCGTTTCCTCGCCGGCTCGTGTGTAGGCGGGATCGGTGACTCCGGCGAGGGGGTCCTTGGGGATCCTGATGGTCCGCGGATCGACCACAGGAGCGGGCGGGGTCTCCGCAGGCGTGCCGGCAGTCATGGTTCCAGAAGCGCCGATCGGGGCGGATGTCTCGGTGGACGGTGTCGAAGGTGTGGTGCGGCCGGACGAGAGGTCCGCGTCCGTATGGTTGCTGCTGCTGTAGAAGGCGACGATTCCACCCGAGAAGGCCGCGATGGCGATTGCGGTGACGGCGGCGGTGATGAGCGCGCGCCTGCGTGTCGGGGGCGTGGGAAGGCTCCAGGCGGGGTCTTCCATGTTGGGGAGGTTCCACGCGGTGGTGAGGCGATCACTGATCCGCGTCGGCTCAGGGCTGGCGGCCGTGCCGAGGATCTGGGTCGTCTGACGGGCGAGGAGTCGCGCGCATTCCTCTGCCGCCGCTTCGGCGTGGATTCGCTCGGCGGGGTTCTTGGCGAGCGCCTTCGTCAGGGGCTCGCGCAGTTCGTCGGGGAGGCCGTCGAGATCGGGTTCCTCGGACATGACGCGGTAGGCGACCACGTCGGGAGCTCCGGTCCCGAAGGGCGGGCGCCCTGTGGCTGCGTAGCCGACGAGGGCGCCCCAGGCGAACATGTCACCCTCGGGGCCGGCGGTGCCGGTGCGGTAGTGCTCGGGGCTGATCCACCCGGGAGTGCCGGTCATGACACCGGTCCGGGTCACGGAGGTGCCGTCGGCGGCATGGGCGATCCCGAAGTCCAGGACCCGGGGGCCGACCGGGGTGAGGATGACGTTCTGCGGCTTCACGTCACGGTGGACGACTCCGGCGGCGTGGATTGCGGCGAGGGCCTGGGCGGTGCCGGTGGCGAAGGTGTACAGGGTTGCGCCGGTGAGTGCTCCGTGGGCGGCGAGATACTGGTCGAGGGTGTGCCCGGGCGCGTAGGCGGTGGCCAGCCAGGGGTTCTCGGCATCCGGGTCTGCTGAGAGGAGCGGGATGAGGCACGGCCCGTGCACACGCGAGGAGAGCTGGACCTCTCGGCGAAAGCGGGCCCGGAATTCATCGTCCTCGGCCTGTGCGGGGTGGATCACCTTCACAGCGACCCGGAGGCCGGCTGGATCGAGACCGGCGTGGACAGTGCCCATGCCACCCGAGCCGAGACGGCCGATGATCCGGTAGGGACCGACCCGCTTCGGGTCACCGGAGCGGGCAGGCTGGACCCGCCCGTCTACGCGAGCGATGCTCACAGGGTGTTCGTTCCTCTTCTGCGATGGAGCGCCATGAGGCTGACACACACCCATGAACGGAGTCCCCAGCCCAGGATTGGGATGGTATCGGCAGACTGCTTCGATGGGCGGGTAGTTCGCTGTTTCGAAGTCGCTCGGAAGGATCGCGGAGGCGTATGAGGCTGAGCCCGGACGCGAGTTGGGGACCATACGCCATGCACGCTGGTGCACGCCGGGCCGTCACGTGCACTCTCCGCGCCCGGATTAAGTCTGCCATATCCAGAAAATACCTTTGACCCTCACCCCTGGGGGCAAGGGGTCGCAGGTTCAAATCCTGTCGTCCCGACAGCACCGAGGGGCGCTCCGACCGGGGAGAAACCCTGGCCGGAGCGCCCTTCTTGTTTGGCGGCACGTCAGCGGTTCTACCGCCCCTCTGGGGCCCACACGGGGACCATGCCCCAGAAGAACTCCTGATTTGAGTGCCTCTACCGGGAAACCAAAAGCATGCCTGGTCTCCCCCGTTCATGGGACGGCTATAACACCCGTCACACCGTCCACGGCTGTCACTCTCCGTGACGAGACTGACGTGCCTGACCCATATTGGCGACGTGCTGCATACGCGCGAGCGCAGCCCCCCTCTGGGGAGAATCTGGGGAGTATCGGCGGCGCTGGAGAGCGCCTGGGGAGGATCGACCGTGCAACGCGACACGACCCGGAAAGACGTCGAAAGACTCATCTGCGCAGGTCAGTCATGGTCTTGGCCGCACCACCGCAGGTCAGCGCCGCCTGGTGGGCAACTTCACGACATAGGTGCCCAGGTCGTCGGCCTCGACGATGCCGGGCAGCGATCCGCCCTCGCGCAGGGGCGTCACATAGCGCGTGGCGGTGACTTCGGGAAGCATTTTC
>NZ_JBXUOY010000388.1:0-3900 GCF_057196705.1 Streptomyces sp. ATLC9
GCGCCGCACCGGCCCGGCGGGCCCCCCCGGCCCGCCCCCCCCCCCCCCCCCCCCCCCCCACGCCATCGGCTGATTGCGGTTGCGACGGCATGCACCCGACGGAGACGGGAGGACGGCCCGTGTACGGGAGGAGGTGTCCGGCGTGGAGGGACGGGTGTGGGATTCCACCGACGCCTCACCGCCGGGTGTGAGATCCGCCATACAGCACATCGGGCTTTTCCTTCCCCGAAACCCCCGAGGCGTGAGCCGCGGGCATGCTGGACGGAGGGAAGGGGAGGTCAGCGCCGCGAGAGGCGGAGAGGGCGGGTGTGCCGGACGGACCCGCTCCCGCCCGCCGTCGCCGCAGGTGGTCCGTGCGCCTTCGCGAATGCCACGGCCCGTTCCGTATGAAAGCGTTTTTCCCGGGCACATGGGTGTACGTCCCGGCCGATGGAAGCTCGCTGTCGTGCCTCCCCGAAGCCAGGGCTGACATGAGGTGGCTGCGTACCCCTGAGCCGGGTGTTGTCAAGTTTTCTCGACCTGGGTTATACAGATGGCGGAGGGCATTGCACTCAGTGCCGCACCGCCGGCCGCCCCGTGCTCCTGGCGGGGCAGCGGGCGACGGCCCGTGCCGACCACCTCACCGGTACCAAGTCAGTACGGAAGGGGAGATGGATCATGCGGTGGAGCGAGTTCGTGGCGCAGGTACGCGAGCGGGGGCAGTACCCGACGGCCCGGGAGGCGGAGCGCGTCTGCCGGATCGTGCTCTCGGCACTCGGTGGCCATCTCACCGGTGCGGAGCGCACGGAACTGGCCGTCCGCCTCCCCCAGGAGGGCACGCGCGTGCTGACCGACCAGCTCAAGGTGGCCAATCCGCTCAGCGGCGCGCAGTTCGTCGACAGCGTCGCCGCACGCATCGAGGGCGCGACCCCGGCGACGGCGCGCTGGGACGTCAGCTCGGTGCTGAGCGTGGTCGCCGAACTCGCCGACGAGGACCTGCTCGACCGGATCATCGACCGGCTGCCACCCGGCTACGCCCTGCTGTTCGGGCGCGCCCAGCTCACCCGCCGGACCGGCCAGCTGGTCTGAGCGGGAACGGCCGGCCGGGCGGCACCCGGCGGGACGGAGGAGCGGTCCGGATGTCGCGGCAGGGACCGCGGGGCCCGGTCGAGCGGATGGAGTACCACCAGGTCGCGATCTGCCTGGCGGCCATGGCCGCGGGCGGCGGGGTCGGACCATTCGATCGCGGTGATGAGCACGGTGCCGCCCGCCAGGAAGATCCCGGTGGCCCACAGCACGATCTTGGCGTGCAGCGACCAGGCGCGCGGTCGGCCTGCCGTGCGGCCCGTGACCGGCCGGAAATGGCCGCACCCGGTCCGCGGCGGGTTCCGGGGCGGAACCCGGCGGGCCGGGTGCGGAAGGAAGGACCGGTAGGTCCTGGGGGGACCGGGGCCGGGCCCCGGAGCCCGGGTCAGGCCTTCTTGGTCTCCCAGAAGATCTTGTCGATCTCGGCGATGAGGTCCAGCAGCTTCTGACCCGTGGCCGGGTCGGTGGAGCCCTTGGCGGCCGAGGCGGCCTTGAGGGCGTCGTTCACCAGCTGGTGGAGCTGCGGGTACTTCTCGAAGTGCGGGGCCTTGAAGTAGTCGCTCCACAGCACCGAGATGTGGTGCTTGGCGAGCTCGGCCCGGTTCTCCTTGATGTACGTCGCGCGAGCCCGGTAGTGCGGGTCGTCGTTCGCCTGGTACTTCTCCTGGATGGCCTTGACCGACTCGGCCTCGATGCGGGCCTGGGCCGGGTCGTAGACGCCGCAGGGAAGGTCGCAGTGGGCGCTGACCTTCACCTTCGGGGCGAACAGGCGGGAGAGCATAGAGCTGTCCTTCCTCGTGATCGTCTTCTCACGTGCGAGATTACTCCGTGAGGAGCGCCTTTTCGCGTGTGCCCCCGTATACCCGGGACAAAAGTCCGAGGGATGAGGGGACGTGCGGGGTACACAGGGAGGCGCGGGAGCCGAGGACGGGACCGGAGGTGCGGCGGATGCCGGAGCGGGCGGACGAGCGGGAGGGCCGCGGACTGCTGCGGATGGGGCTGGCCGAGGTCTACAACCCGTCGATGGAGCCGACACTGCGCCCCGGCGACCTGCTGGTGGTGCGCTACGGGGGAGCGGTGCGGCCCGGGCAGGTGGTCGTGGTGCGGCATCCCTTCCAGCACGACCTGCTGATCGTCAAGCGGGCCGTGGAGCGGCGGGACGGCGGCTGGTGGGTGCGGGGCGACAATCCGTCGGTGCGCAACGACAGCCGTGAGTTCGGGGTGGTGCCCGACGAACTCGTGGTGGCGCGGGCGTGGGTGCGGCTGCGGCCCCCGCGGCAGGTTCAGCGCACCCCGGGCGCGTTGCTGGGCTGGGTCTTCTCGGCGTTCCGGCCGCTGTTCCCCAGGCGCTTGCGGGCCCGGTAGGCGGCGACGTTGGCCCGGGTGGCGCAGCGGTCGGAGCAGTAGCGCCGGGAGCGGTTGGTCGAGGTGTCCAGGTAGGCGTTGCGGCAGGGGTCGGCCTGGCAGAGGCCCAGCCGCTCCACACCCAGGTCGGTGAGGTGGAAGGCCAGACCCATGCAGGCGACGGCCGCGTATCCGGCGGTGGCGTTGGCGGGATGGTCGGCCAGATGCATGTGCCAGCGGGGGCGGCCGGCGTCGTCCGGGTAGTCGTGTCCGGAGATCTGCGGGCTGGCGGGGAACTCCATCAGCAGGGCGTTGAGCAGGTCCACGGCCCTGGTCTCGTCCCCTTCCGAGGCGGCCGCGAAGACCGCGCGCAGCCGGGTGCGCACTCCCCGCAGCCGTGTCACGTCGGCTTCCGTGGCGCGCCGCGCGGCGCTCTGTCCCGGGCCGAAGAGGGCGCGTACGGCCTCCACGGAGGTGAGCGTGTCCTCGCCGCGCTGCGGCTGCTCGGTGTTGACCAGCCGCACGGCGAAGTCCGAGTAATAGTTCAGTTCCACTTGTGGTCCTTACGGGCGCGCTCTATGGTCACGGGAGGGGCGAGTAAGGGTCGTCCCTCGATCCAGGTTATTACGTATTCGGAGTGCGGGAGGTTGCCGTGGCGGACACGGACACGGGCGCGTCGGCGGGTACGGCCGGGGCCGATCGGTGGCGCGGCTGGCAGGAGAGCTGGGACCGGCAGCAGGAGTGGTACCTGCCCGACCGCGAGGAACGCTTCGCGGCGATGCTCGACGCCGTCGAGGCGCTGGTGGGGACCGAACCGAAGGTGCTGGACCTGGCCTGCGGCACGGGAAGCATCACCGACCGGCTGCTGCGCCGGTTCCCCGGAGCCACCGGCACCGGGGTCGACCTGGACCCGGCCCTGCTGACCATCGCGCGCGGCCACTTCGCCGCCGAGCCCCGCGCCGCGTTCGTCACCGCCGATCTGCGCGACGAGCGGTGGACGGACGCCCTGCCGCACCGGGCGTACGACGCCGTGCTCACCTCCACCGCGCTGCACTGGCTGCGCACCGACGAGCTGCGGACGCTGTACGGGCGGCTCGCGGGCGTTCTGCGGGACGGCGGGATCCTCGTCAACGCCGATCACATGCCCGATCCCGCCACGCCCCGGATCGACGAGGCCGTGAACGCCTTCCACCGGGCGCGGCGCGAGCGGGAGAAGGCCGCGGGCACCCAGGACTGGGCGGACTGGTGGGCGTCGGCCGCCGCCGACCCGGTGCTGGCGGAGCCGGCCGCCGAACGCTTCCGGATCTTCGGTGACCCGGTGGCGGGGGACCACGCCGACGGCGAGACGCAGTCCGCCGCCTGGCACGTGGAGGCGATGCGCGCGGCGGGTTTCGCCGAGGCGCGGACGGTGTGGGCGTCGCCGGCCGACGCGATGGTGCTCGGTCTGAAGTGACCGGGCCGCCCCGGAGGCGGGATGCCGCGGGGGCGGCA
>NZ_JBXUOY010000389.1:0-3884 GCF_057196705.1 Streptomyces sp. ATLC9
GTACGAGAAGATCCTGCGCGGCGGCCTGCCGCGCTCCGGCGCGGCGGCGGGCGCCCCCGGCACGTCCGGCGCCCCCGGCAAGGAGGTGCTGGTCGTCGGCGCGGGCCCGGCCGGGCTGGTCACCGCGCTGCTGCTGGGACGGGCCGGCCACCGCGTCACCGTCGTCGAGGCCAACGGCAACCGGGCCGGCGGCCGGATCAAGACCTTCCGCACCGGCGGCCACGAGCGCGCGGAACAGCCCTTCGCCGACCCCGGGCAGTACGCGGAGGCCGGGGCCATGCGCATCCCCGGCAGCCATCCGCTGGTCATGGGGCTGATCGACGAACTGGGGCTGAGGCGCCGCCGCTTCCACCTGGTGGACGTGGACGCCGACGGCAGGCCCGCCTACCGCACCTGGATCGCCGTCAACGGCGTCCGGACGCGCCGCGCCGACTACGCGAGGAACCCGCGGGCGGTCAACCAGTCCTTCGGCGTGCCCGAGCAGTACCTGGACACCCCCGCCGCAGAGATCCTGGGCCGGGTCCTGGACCCGGTGCGCGACGAGTACAGCACCGTCGGGCCGGACGGGACGCGCGTGAACAAGCCGCTGCCGCAGTGCCTGGAGGGCTGGACCCGGGTGGTCCAGAGGTTCGGCGGCTGGTCGATGCACCGCTTCCTGACCGAGCACGCGGGATTCGACGAGCGCACGATCGACCTGATCGGCACCCTGGAGAACCTCACCTCGCGCCTGCCCCTGTCCTTCCTGCACAGCTTCATCGGCTGGTCCCTGATCAACCCCGGCACCGTCTTCTGGGAACTGGAGGGCGGCACCGCCACCCTCGCGGACGCACTGCTGAAGGAGCTCGGGAGGCTGAAGGTCCCGGTGCGCTTCGACCGCCGCGCCACCCGCGTCGAGTACCGCGGGGAGGGGCGCGGCGGAGGCGACGGCACCCCGCACATCGGCGCCGACGGCCCGGCGGTGTGGATCGACACCGTCTCCGAGGGCCGCGACGGCGCGGTGGTGCGCGAGCAGTTCACCGGCGACTGGGCGGTCCTCACCGTCCCCTTCTCCGGGCTGCGGCAGATCCAGGTCGCCCCGTCGCTGTCGTACGGCAAGCGGCGGGCCGTCACCGAGCTGCACTACGACAGCGCCACCAAGGTGCTGCTGGAGTTCAGCCGCCGCTGGTGGGAGTTCGACGAGGCCGACTGGCGGCGGGAGCTGGAGCGGGTGCGGCCGGGGCTGTACGACGCCTACCGCCTGGGAAGGGCGCCGGACGACGGCAGCCTGCTGGGCGCGCACCCGTCCGTACCGCGCGGCCACATCTCCGACGCCCAGCGCGTGCACTACACCGCCTGCCGCTGGATCTCCCGGGACCAGCCGGAGGCGGCGGGCGTGACCGGCGGCGGGTCGGTGTGCGACAACCCCAACCGTTTCGTGTTCAACCCCTCACACCGGATCGAGGGCAGCGAGGGCGGCGTTCTGCTGGCCTCCTACAGCTGGGCGGACGACGCCCGGCGCTGGGACTGCCTGGACGACGACGCCCGCTACCCGTACGCCCTGCGCGGTGTGCAGCAGGTCTACGGGCAGCGGGTGGAGGTCTTCTACACCGGTGCCGGGCGCACCCAGAGCTGGCAGCGCGACCCGTACGCGTACGGCGAGGCGGCCGTACTGCTGCCGGGCCAGCACACCGAGCTGTTCCCGCTGCTGGGGCGCCGAGAGGGGCCGCTGCTCTTCGCGGGCGACCACACCTCGATCAGGACGGCGTGGATCGAGGGCGCCCTGGAGTCGGCGGTACGGACCGCGCTGGAGGTCCACCGGGCCTGACGGGCCGGGCACGGCCGGGTGGGGGCGGCCCGTCACCCGCCCTCGCCCGGCCGCACGGGCGGCCGTCAGCTCCCGCCCCTGAGGCGGCCCGCGACGCGCACCACGCGCTGCGCCATGTGGTCGAGGGCGGCGTACTCCGTGTCGGTGAGCGGGGCGTCGTTGTCCGGCCCGGTGACGTGGGAGACACCGTAGGGATTGCCGTCGGCGAACTTCAGCGGGGCGGTGTAGCCGGGCGGGACGACGAGGCCGCCGAAGTGGATGATGACGTTGTAGAGGGTCAGCAGCGTCGACTCCTGGCCGCCGTGGGAGGTCTGGGAGGCGGTGAAGCCGGCGTACACCTTGTCGGCGAGCAGTCCCTGCTGCCACTGCGGGCCGAGGGTGTCGAGGAACTGCTTGAGCTGGCTGGCGACGTTGCCGTACCGGGTGGGCGTGCCGAACAGCACGGCGTCGGCCCAGACGACATCGTCGGGGGTGGCCCTCGGCTCGTCCCTGGTCTCCTCGTGGTGCCGGCTCCACGCGGGGTTGGAGGCGATGGCCTCGTCCGGGGCGAGCTCGGCGGCCTTCCTCAGCCGCACCTCCGCGCCCGCCCGCTTCCCCGCCTCGACCAGCCGTTCGGCCATCTTGTGGATGGTGCCGGTCGCCGAGTAGTAGATCACGGACAGCTTGACATCGCTCATCTGCTTCCGACTCCTTGCCCGCGCCGGCGGCCGCTCGGGCGTCGGCGCGTTCCGTTCACCATCTGCCGATCGTCACTCTATGCGCCTTTTGTCACTTCGTGCCCGCTGTGCGGTGCGGGGTTCCGCCGCCTCGCCGTTCCGCGGCGTCGCGGCCCCGGCCGCCCGGAGGGACATCCGCGCCCGGCGACGGGTTTCGCGCCGGAAGCCGGCCAAACCCCGTACGACCCGAGGCGGGGAGCGGCGACCCTCGCGCGACCGGCCGGGTCCGGCATCGTGAACAATGTGTCCCAGGCGCCCGCCCCGGCACCTCCCGGGAACCGGCGTGCGGACAGTCCCGCAGCACTCGACCAGCACCGAAGGAGCTCTGGTGGGGGAGACCCAGCGACACAGGGCAGCGAAGCCGTCGTCAACCTCGTCCTGGCCGGCACACGGCCTCAATGTGGTGCGCGGCGCCCTGATAGGCACCGCGGAGACCGTCCCGGGCGTCAGCGGCGGCACCGTGGCCCTGGTGGTCGGCGTGTACGACACGGCCATCGGCTCGGCGAGCCGCCTGGTCACCGGCGTCCGGCTGGCGCTGGCCGACCTTCCCCGTGGACGGGGACTCGCCCGGGCCCTCCACGAGGTCCGCCAGGTCCAGTGGCGCGTCGTCGTCCCGCTGCTGGCCGGCATGTTCGCCGCGCTGGTGCTGATGGCCGGACTGGTCGAGGGCTGGGTCGAGGAGCAGCCTGTGCACAGCCGGGCCCTGTTCTTCGGCCTGGTGCTGGCGTCGCTGTGGGTGCCCTTCTCCCTCGCCTCGCGGGCGCCGCTGCCCGACGGCGCCTCCTCCCCCTGGCGGCCGGGCGAGGCCGTCGTGGCGCTGGTGAGCGCGGCGGCCGCCTTCGTGATCGTCAGCCTGCCGCCCGGCGAGGTGGAGGCCACCCCGCTGGTCATCGTGGCCGCGGCGGCGATCGCGGTTTCCGCGCTGGTGCTGCCCGGCCTGTCCGGCTCGTTCCTGCTGCTGACCTTCGGGCTGTACGAGCGCACCCTCTCCGCCGTCAACGAACGGGACTTCGGCTACCTGGGCCTGTTCGCGCTCGGCGCCCTGCTGGGCCTGGCCTCGTTCGTCAAACTGATGCAGTGGCTGCTGGAGAACCGGCAGCGCGTCACCCTGGTGGTCCTGACCGGTGTGGTGGCGGGCTGCCTGCGGGCGCTGTGGCCCTGGCAGGACGAGGACCGGGCCCTTCTCGCGCCGGACGACCAGCTGGGCGCGGCGATCGGTTTCGCGGCACTGGGCTTCGTCGTGGTCGCGGCGTTCGCCGTGGCCGAGCACATCACCAAGAACCGGCGCGAGGCGGCCGCCCGCGCGGCGGAGACCGCCGCCGCGCCCGACGGCGCGGGCGGCCGGCACCACGCCGGGGCACGGC
>NZ_JBXUOY010000390.1:0-3859 GCF_057196705.1 Streptomyces sp. ATLC9
GCGGGGGCCGGTCCGGCCCGGCGTCACCGCCGCGGCTGGGCGTCGAGCACCTGCTGGAGCGCCTCGAACTCCTCGACGCACTTGCCCGATCCCAGCGCCACCGAGTCCAGCGGATCCTCGGCGATGTGGATGGGCATGCCCGTCTCGCGCCGCAGCCGCTCGTCCAGCCCGCGCAGCAGGGCGCCGCCGCCGGTGAGGACGATGCCGCGGTCCATGATGTCGCCGGAGAGCTCGGGCGGGCACTTGTCGAGCGTGGTCTTCACCGCGTCCACGATGGAGTTGACCGGCTCCTCGATGGCCTTGCGGACCTCGGAGGCCGAGATGACCACGGTCTTGGGCAGCCCGCTGACCAGGTCGCGGCCGCGGATCTCGGTGTGCTCGTCGTCCTCCAGGTCGTGCGCCGAGCCGATCGTGATCTTGATGCTCTCGGCCGTGCGCTCGCCCAGCAGGAGACTGTACTCCTTCTTGATGTGCTGGATGATCGCGTTGTCCAGCTCGTCGCCCGCCACCCGGATGGACTGCGCGGTGACGATCCCGCCGAGCGAGATCACGGCCACCTCGGTGGTGCCGCCGCCGATGTCGACGACCATGTTGCCCGTCGCCTCGTGGACCGGCAGCCCCGAGCCGATGGCGGCCGCCATCGGCTCCTCGATGATGTGCACCTGGCGGGCGCCCCCCTGGGTGGATGCCTCGATGACCGCGCGCCGCTCGACACCGGTGATGCCGGAGGGGACGCACACGACCACCCGGGGGCGCGCGAGGTAGCGCCGCTTGTGGATCTTGAGGATGAAGTAGCGGAGCATCCGCTCGGTGATCTCGAAGTCCGCGATCACCCCGTCCTTGAGGGGACGGACCGCCACGATGTTGCCCGGGGTACGGCCGATCATCTTCTTCGCCTCGGCGCCGACCGCGAGGATTCCGCCGGTGTTGGTGTTGATGGCGACGACCGATGGCTCGTTGAGGACGATCCCGCGACCCCTGACGTACACCAGCGTGTTGGCGGTCCCGAGGTCGACAGCCATGTCACGGCCGATGAACGACATGTTGTTCGCCATGAGGATACGTCAGGCCTTCCGACTGGAGCGATGTGAGGGGAGGACGACAGCGTGCGCTGCGGGGCCCGGAGAAGTCTCCATCGTAGTCGCGCTCCTTCGAACGCGGTGAGAGGGTTCCTCCTCCGTCATTGTCGGCGGAACGCGGTTCATCCCCGTATGTGGTGACGTCGCGTCCGGGTGATTCGTTCCCCCGAGTGGGGGGCGGACTCACCCGGGGCGATCGAATTCCGTCGATCGCCCCAGGTCAAGGGATTCACGCTTCTGGCATGCCGTCAGGAGCGGGAGGGAAAGAAGAGCTTCAGTTCCCGTTCGGCGGACTCCTCGGAGTCCGAGGCGTGGACAAGGTTCTCACGCACGATCGTTCCGAAATCCCCTCGGATGGAGCCGGGCGCCGCGGCGATCGGGTCGGTCGGACCGGCCAGGGCGCGCACCCCCTCGATCACCCTCTCGCCCTCGACGACCATCGCCACGGACGGGCCGGAGGCCATGAACTCCAGCAGCGGCTCGTAGAACGGGCGGCCGACGTGCTCGGCGTAGTGCCGCTCCAGCGTGGCGCGGTCCAGCGTGCGCAGCTCCATCGCGCTGATCGTCCAGCCGGCCTTGCGCTCGATGCGCCCGACGATCTCGCCGATCAGGCCCCGCCTGACCGCGTCGGGCTTGAGGAGGACGAGAGTGCGCTGGCTCATGGTCGGCTGCTCCTTGGGGTGTCGCGTGAGTACGGCCTTCACAAGTGCTCAGAGGCTACAGGGAGCCCGTCCGCGCACCGGCGGCACCCGTCACGCGGTGCGGGTCAGGCGGCTCCGGCTCCCGCTCCCGCGGCCCTTCGGGCCTTCGCCTCGTCGATCACCCGGCCGAAGTGGATCGACGCCCACCACAGCCCGGCGAAGACCGCGCCGAGGAAGAACATCGCCGGGACGGCGAAGCCGGAGGCGATCAGAGCGATCTGCAGCGCCCAGCCGAGCCGGAGCGCGCCGGGCCGGCCGAGCATCCCGCACAGCAGCAGGCACAGCAGCATCGCCGTGCCCGCGACGGCCCAGACCGTCCCCGCGGGCAGCCCGCCCAGCCGCGTCGCCACCAGGGCGGCGAAGCCGATGACGAGGAACTCGCCGATGAGCGTGGACGCGCAGAGCGTACGCACCGTGCGTCACCTGTCCTTTCCGAGCAGCAGCCGGGCCTCGCCGACGGTGAGGACCGAGCCGGTGACCAGTACTCCCGCACCGGCGTACTCGCCCTCCTCCTCGGCCAGGGTGATGGCCGCCTCCAGCGCGTCGTCCAGCCGGGGCTCGACCTGGACCCGCTCCTCGCCGAAGACCTCCACGGCCAGCGCGGCGAGCTCGTCCACGTCCATGGCGCGGGGGGTGGAGTTGCGGGTGAGCACGACCTCGGCGAAGACCGGTTCGAACGCCTCCAGCAGCCCCTTCACGTCCTTCTCCGCGCTGGGGGCGACCACGCCGACCAGACGGCTGAAGCCGAACGCCTCGGTGACCGCGGCGGCCGTCGCCTGGGCGCCCGCGGGGTTGTGCGCGGCGTCCAGCACCACCGTGGGACTGCGGCGCACCACCTCCAGCCGCCCCGGGGAGGCCACGGCGGCGAAGGCGGTGCGCACGGCGTCGAGGTCCAGGGCGCGGGCGTGCCGGGAGCCGACGCCGAAGAACGCCTCGACGGCCGCCAGCGCCACGGCGGCGTTGTGCGCCATGTGGGCGCCGTGCAGCGGCAGGAAGACCTCCGGGTACTCCCCGCCCAGGCCGCGCAGCGTCAGCAGTTGTCCGCCGACGGCGACCTCACGGGAGACGACGCCGAACTCCAGGCCCTCGCGGGCGACGGTGGCCTCCATCTCCACGGCCTTGCGCAGTACGACCGAGGCGGCCTCGACCGGCTGCTGTGCCAGCACGACGGTGGCGTCCCGCTTGACGATGCCGGACTTCTCCCGCGCGATCTCCTCGGGCGTCTCCCCCAGCCGGTCGGTGTGGTCCAGGGCGATGGGGGTGACGACGGCGACGGACGCGTCGATCACGTTGGTGGCGTCCCAGCTCCCGCCCATGCCGACCTCGACGACCGCCACGTCCACGGGCGCGTCGGCGAAGGCCGCGTAGGCCATGCCCGTCATGACCTCGAAGAACGACAGCCGGTGCTCCTGGGCGGCGTCCACCATCTCCACGTACGGCCGCAGGTCCTGGTAGGTCTCGATGAACCGCTCGGCGGAGATCGGCGCGCCGTCCAGGCTGATCCGCTCGGTCATCGCCTGGACGTGCGGGCTGCTGTAGCGGCCGGTGCGCAGGTCGAAGGCGCCCAGCAGCGCCTCGATCATCCGGGCGGTGGTGGTCTTGCCGTTGGTGCCGGTGATGTGGATGCACGGGTAGGAGCGCTGCGGCTCGCCGAGTACGTCCATCAGCGCGGCGATCCGCGTCAGGGACGGCTCCAGTCTCGTCTCGGGCCACCGCCCCACCAGCTCGGCCTCCACCGCCCGCAGCGCCCGGTCCAGCTCCGGGTCCTCGGGCCGGGTCGGCAGCTCGCCGCCCCCGGCCGGACCGGCCTGGGTGCGCAGGGTACGGCTGCCGGCCTCGATCACGGCGAGATCGGGGTCGCGGTCGGTCTCGGCGTCGATGATCTCGTCGAACCGCTCCAGGGGATCGCCGTGCTCCCCCTCCTGACCGGAGGCGTCGCCGTGGCCTTCGTGCGGGTCGTGCGGGGGCTGCTCACTCACCGTTTCAGTGTACGGAGGCAGCGGTGGGGGGGGGGGGGGGGGGGGGGGGGGGGGGGGGGGGGGGGGGGGGGGGGGGCGGCGCGCGCGCGCCGCGGCCCCC
>NZ_JBXUOY010000391.1:0-3836 GCF_057196705.1 Streptomyces sp. ATLC9
CGTCCGGCCTCCCGGACGCGCGGCGACCCCGGTGCGCCGGACGCGGAGCGTTCCGTGCACCGGGGCCGTGCGGGGCCTCGTGGGGGGTGGAGAGCTCAGCCCTCACCCTCACCGTCGGACTCCTCGACGTCCTTGGCCAGGCCGAGCTGCTCCACGAGCCAGCGGTCGAACTCGACCGAGGCGCGGATCCAGCTCACCGTGCTGGAGACGAAGTGCTCCAGCGAGACGCCGACGCCGACCAGCATCTGGGCCTCGCCGATCAGGCGGACCGTGCCGTCGTCGTGCGTGTGGCTGTAGACCTTCGGCCACAGGGTGCGGCGGTTCCAGTCGTCGACCAGCTCCAGCAGGCGGGTCTTGTCCTCGATGGAGTGGGGGCGGTCGTAGAACGTCCGGACGGAGAAGACCTGCTGCTCCTTCTCGCCGCGGAACATGAAGTAGGTGCGGAACTCCTCCCACGGCGCCGCGAGGTCACCCTCGTCGTCGACGACGTACTTCAGCTCCATCTGGTCGAGGAGCTGCTTGACCAGGTCCTGGTCCGGGATGACGGGCCCGGCAGGCCCCGTCGGCTGCTGTTCGGGCTGCTGGCCCCCGAAGTTCGGGATCGAGGACGGGTCGATAGTCACCGTGGTTTTCCCTTCATACGATTCCTGCCATCCTCCCCCACCCCGGCCCGGTCCTGGCAAGCCCGGGCTCCGGGGCTCGTCCGTCGGACTGACATGATCGTCCGACCGCACGGGGGCTCCCCGCCGGGCAGGGCGTATGCCGTGGCGGCGCCCGGCGACCGGAGCCGCCGGGCACCGCGTCACGGTCACCGCCGCGCCGTCACCGCGCCGGGGTGACGGTCAGGCCCTCCTCCTCCAGGGCGACGTCCACGCGGACGGTGTCCCCGTCGCGGATCTCGCCCGCCAGGATCGCGCGGGCGAGCCGGTCGCCGATGGCCGTCTGGACCAGGCGGCGCAGCGGCCGGGCGCCGTAGGCCGGGTCGTTGCCCTCGACCGCCAGCCAGTCCAGCGCGGCGTCGGAGACGTCGAGGGCGAGGCGGCGGTCGGACAGGCGCCGGGAGAGGGCGCCGGTCTGGAGCCGGGCGATGCTGCGCAGCTCCTCGCCGCTGAGCGCGGAGAAGACCACCAGGTCGTCCAGCCGGTTGAGGAACTCCGGCCGGAAGGCGGAGCGGACGCTCGCCATGACCTTCTCGCGCTTCTCCTCCTCCTTGGCGAGGGGGTCCATCAGGAACTGGCTGCCGAGGTTGGAGGTGAGGACGAGGATGGTGTTGCGGAAGTCCACCGTCCGGCCCTGCCCGTCGGTCAGCCGCCCGTCGTCGAGCACCTGGAGCAGGATGTCGAAGACCTCGTGGTGGGCCTTCTCCACCTCGTCCAGCAGCACCACGCTGTACGGGCGCCGCCGCACGGCCTCGGTGAGCTGGCCGCCCTCCTCGTAGCCGACGTAGCCGGGGGGAGCGCCGACCAGCCGGGCGACCGAGTGCTTCTCGCCGTACTCGCTCATGTCGATGCGGACCATGGCCCGCTCGTCGTCGAAGAGGAAGTCGGCGAGCGCCTTGGCCAGCTCGGTCTTGCCGACGCCGGTGGGGCCGAGGAACATGAACGAGCCCGTGGGCCGGTCGGGGTCGGCGACCCCGGCGCGGGAGCGGCGCACGGCGTCGGAGACGGCGCGCACGGCCTCGCCCTGGCCGATCAGCCGCCGGCCCAGCTCCTCCTCCATGCGCAGCAGCTTCCGCGTCTCGCCCTCCAGCAGCCGTCCGGCGGGGATGCCGGTCCAGGAGGCGACGACGTCGGCGATGTCGTCCGAGCCGACCTCCTCCTTGACCATGGTGTCCTTGCCCGGGTCCTGCTCCTGCTCGGCGGCCGATGCCTCCTCCAGCTCGCGCTCCAGGGTGGGGATCTCGCCGTACAGCAGCTTGGAGGCGGTCTCGAAGTCGCCGTCGCGCTGGGCGCGCTCGGCCTGGCCGCGCACCTCGTCGAGCCTCTCCTTCAGCTCGCCGACGCGGTTGAGTCCCTGCTTCTCCTTCTCCCAGCGGGCGGTCAGTCCCCGCAGCTCCTCCTCGCGGTCGGCCAGCTCGCGGCGCAGCCGCTCCAGCCGTTCCCGGGAGCTCTCGTCGCTCTCGCCCGCCAGCGCCAGCTCCTCCATCTTCAGCCGGTCCACGGCGCGCTGGAGCTCGTCGATCTCCACGGGCGAGGAGTCGATCTCCATGCGCAGCCGGGAGGCGGCCTCGTCGACCAGGTCGATGGCCTTGTCCGGCAGGAAGCGGGAGGTGATGTAGCGGTCGGACAGGGCGGCGGCGGCCACCAGCGCGCCGTCGGCGATCTGGACCTTGTGGTGCGCCTCGTAGCGGCCCTTGAGACCGCGCAGGATGGCGATGGTGTCCTCGACGGTGGGCTCGGCGACCAGCACCTGCTGGAAGCGGCGCTCCAGGGCCGGGTCCTTCTCGATCCGCTCGCGGTACTCGTCCAGCGTGGTGGCGCCGACCATGCGCAGCTCGCCGCGGGCCAGCATGGGCTTGAGCATGTTGCCCGCGTCCATCGCCGAGTCACCGCCGGCGCCCGCGCCGACGACGGTGTGCAGCTCGTCGATGAAGGTGACGATCCGCCCGTCGCTGGACTTGATCTCCGCCAGGACGGCCTTGAGCCGCTCCTCGAACTCGCCGCGGTACTTGGCCCCGGCCACCATCGCGCCCAGGTCGAGGGCGACCAGGCGCTTGTTCTTCAGCGACTCGGGGACGTCGCCCTTGACGATCCGCTGCGCCAGGCCCTCCACGACCGCCGTCTTGCCGACACCGGGCTCGCCGATGAGGACCGGGTTGTTCTTGGTGCGCCGCGAGAGCACCTGCACCACGCGGCGGATCTCCTGGTCGCGGCCGATGACGGGGTCGAGCCGGCCCTCGCGGGCCGCGGCGGTCAGGTCGGTGCCGAACTTCTCCAGCGCCCTGTAGGTGCCCTCGGGGTCGGCGGTGGTGACGCGCTGCCCGCCGCGGGCGCTCTCGAAGGCGGTGAGCAGCTTCTCGGCGGTGGCCCCCTGCTCGGTGAGCAGCCCGCCGGCCCGGCCGCCCCTGGCCGCCAGGCCGATGAGCAGGTGCTCGGTGGAGATGTAGGCGTCGCCCAGCTCCCCGGCGCGCCGGGAGGCGTCGGCGAGGACGGCCATCAGGTCGCGGTCGGGCTGCGGCTTGGCGACGGTGGAGCCCTGCACGCTGGGCAGCGAGCCCAGCAGTCGCTCGGCCGCCGAGCGCAGGGCGGCCCGGTCGGCGCCGGCCGCCGCGAGCAGGTCCTGGATGTTCTCGTTGTCCTGGCCCTCCAGCAGGGCCAGCAGCAGATGTGCCGGGGTGATGTCGGGGTGGCCCCCGGTGAGGGCGCGGTTGTTGGCCGCGCTGATCGCGTCCCGGCTCCTGTTGGTCAGCTCGGCGTCCACGGGTGCGTGCTCCTCCTCCTGTCGCCAACTCTGCACACATCGGCATGCAGTAAGTTGAGTCTATTCCACTCAAGGAGTGAACGGGAGTGCCGCCGGGATAGTTTCCGGAGCATGGCCAGTGAATCCCGGCAGGACCCCAGGCACCCGGACGACGCGTACCTCGCCTTCTGGCGGGAGCGGCACCTGTGCACCCTGACCACGCTCCGCCCCGACGGCACGCCCCATGTGGTGCCCGTCGGGGTCACCTACGACCCCGGGGCCGCTCTGGCGCGGGTCATCACCCGCCGCACCAGCGCCAAGGTCGCCAACGTCCTGGCCGCCGCGGGGAGGCCCGAAGGCGCCCGGGCCGCCGTCTGCCAGGTGGACCGGGGGCGCTGGGCCACCCTGGAGGGCATCGGGGGGGGGGGGGGCGGGGC
>NZ_JBXUOY010000392.1:0-3820 GCF_057196705.1 Streptomyces sp. ATLC9
GGCCAGAAGGAGGCCGTCGGCGGAGACCACCACCGTGTGCGACACCCCCGGGGTGTTGCTCACGAAGTTGGTGATCAACCAGTTCAGGTTCTGCGCCGCCTGGCTCATCGGGCTCACACTAACGCTCCTGATCGTAGGTGCTGCCGGGGCCGAAGCCCGGTCGGTCATTCTGGGTGTTGTCCGAGCCGCCCGCGGTGCGCCCCCGCCGGACGCCGCGGTGCAGGTTGCTCAACCTGCCCCGGACGTCCTCCGGGTTGCGGGAGACCTGGGCCCCCTCCTGGGGTGTCTGCTCCGCGGCGCCCTCGACCAGATTGGCCTTGGGCACGCGGCGGGGCAGACCGGAGGGCGTGACTCCGCCGGCCTTGGGGTCGCGGACCCCCTCCGCCCGCTGCCAGCGCTCGTCGTTCGCCGTGCGCCAGCCGGAATCGTCGGAACGATCCGCCTGCCGGGGCACTTCCGGAGATTCCGCTTGCGGCTGGTACCGCGGGACCGGCGCCTCCTCGGGCTGCTGCCTCCGCGACTCCCGGCGCGGGAGTCCTGCGCCGGTCAGCGTGGAAGGAGCGTCCGAAGTCCGACCCGGTCGATCGAAGCCTACGCGTTCCTGGCCGTCTTCGGGAGCGCTGGGGAAGGATTCCGCTTCCGGGTTCCGGGCGGGCTCCTGCCCGGTGCCGTAGCCGTTCCCGCCATACTCGGTCCCGTCGTACCCGACCCCGTCGAAGCCGCTCCCGTAGTCCGGCCGGTACTCCTCCTGGTAACCCTGGGCGTACCCGCCGCCCTGCTGCGGATACTGCTGCGGGTACTGCTGATGGCCTTCCTGGTACCCCTGGCCGTATCCCGTCTCCTGCCCGTGGGAGGCGTCGTCCGGGAATCCGGCCCGCGAGCCGTACTGACCGGTCTGCTCGGGGTCGTAGGGGGCCTGCCGGAGAGCGTACTGCTCCTGGGCGTCGTGCCCGTCCCCGTGGTCGCCGTAGTCCCCGTCCTGCTGCTGGTACTGGGACTGCTGGGACTCCAGCGCCGCACGCCGCTCCCCACGCGTCAGTGAGTGTCCGACCGGGTCGAGCCGGGAGGGGTCCTCCTGCTCCCCCGGCCGGGAACCGTAGCGGGAGTCGTCGAAGCCCAGGTCCGCTGCGGACAGCTGCTGGTTCCGGGGCGCGGACTGGGCCGCGTTCGGCTGCTCCGGGACGATCCGGGAGACGGTGAAGTCCTCCTCGGCCTCCTCCTGGCCGCCGCCACCGTGGGTGATCTCCTCCGGAAGCATGACCAGCGAGGTGGTGCCCGCCTGCTCGCCGGAGGGGCGCAGCTGGACGCGGATGCCGTGCCGGCCTGCCAGGCGGCCGACCACGAACAGGCCCATGCGCTGGGAGATGGCCACGTCCACCGTCGGCGGGTTGGCCAGCTTGTGGTTGATGTCGGCGAAGTCCTCGGGGGTCAGGCCGATGCCCTTGTCGTGGATCTCGATCATCACCCGGCCGTCGGGCAGCCTGGTCGCGGTGACCTTGACCTTGGTCTGCGGGGAGGAGAACGAGGTGGCGTTCTCCAGCAGCTCGGCCAGCAGGTGCACCAGGTCGGTGACGACGGCGCCGTGGATCTCGCTCTCGGGGACGCCGGAGAGCTCGATGCGCTCGTAGTCCTCCACCTCGGAGGAGGCGGCGCGCAGCACGTCCACCAGTGGCACGGGCTGGGTCCAGCGGCGGCCGGGCTCCTCACCCGCGAGGACCAGCAGGTTCTCGCCGTTGCGGCGCATACGGGTCGCCAGGTGGTCCAGCTTGAAGAGGTTCTCCAGCTGGTCGGGGTCGGCCTCGTTGTTCTCCAGGTCCGTGATGAGGGCCAGCTGGCCCTCGATGAGGCCCTGGTTGCGGCGCGAGAGGTTGGTGAAGATCGCGTTGACGTTCCCCCGCAGCAGCGCCTGCTCGGCGGCGAGCCGGACGGCTTCGCGGTGGACCTGGTCGAAGGCGCGGGCGACCTCGCCGATCTCGTCACGGCTGTTGATCGGGATGGGCCGGACACGGGTGTCGACCTTGCCCGGGTCGGTGCGGGAGAGCTGGTCGACCAGCATCGGCAGCCGCTGCTGGGCGACGTCGAAGGCGGCGGTGCGCAGCCTGCGCATGTTGCTGCTCATCGAGCGGGCCATCATCCCGGCGATCACGAAGGCGACCACCAGGGCGGCGAGCACGATGACGGAGTTGACGACGGCGTCCCGCTTGGCGTCCGAGGCGATCCGGGCCGTCTCGTTCACCGCCCGGTCGGTGAGGTCCTTCTCCACCTCGCGGTAGGCGTTGAACTTGGCGGTGGCCGCGGCGTACCAGTTCTCGGCGGTGACGCCACCCGCCTTCAGCTCCTGGGGGGAGTTCCCGGAGGCGATGGCCTGGACCATCCTGTCGGTGGCGGGCGGGGCGGCGAAGTCCCGCCCGGCGGCCTCCGCCTCGTCCTGAGCCTCCGCGAGCCGCTCGCGGACGTCCTCGTTCGCCTTGACCGTCTCCTCCTGCAGCAGCTCCCAGTCCTCCGGGGAGGCGCCGCCGCGGTACTCCTCGACCGCGATGTTCTCCAGGTACGCGTAGGAGCTGAAGGCGGTGAGCCGGCGCTGCTTGTCCGCGGCGCCCGGACCGGGCTCGATCAGCAGGTGGGTGCCGATCGAGCGCTGCAGGGACGCGGCGGCCTTGGAGAGGGAGACGGCGTAGACGGTGCGGCCGTAGGAGGTGACGTTGCCGGTACCCAGGCCCAGTTCGTTGGCGAACTCCATCAGCGGGTGCTGGACCCGGACGTAGCCCTCCTCGGTCTCCACGCCCTCGAGCCGGTCGGTGTAGGCGGCCTGGCGCAGTTCCTCCAGTTCCGGCTCGACCTGCTCGAAGGCGGCGAGGCGGCGCTTGAGGTTCTGCTGGTCGGGCATCTGCTCGACCCGGCGGTGGAACTCCTCGCGCGCGGCGTCGGTGACCCCGCGCACCTCCTGGATCACCGGGTCCTCCGTCTTGCCCTGCAGCAGCGGAGCGGCGGTGCGGTCGCGTTCGTCGATCAGGGCGTGGCCGTACGCGGCGGCGGCACGGACCAGTTCCGCGGTGCGGTTGGCGTCCTCCGCCTCGTTCAGCGTGTCCAGGGAGTTCTGCACCCGGAAGCCACCGAAGACCAGGGCGACGAGCACAGGGATGAGGAGGATGGCGTTCAGTCTGGTGGCCACACGCCAGTTGCGCACCGCGAACCGGCCGCCGCCGTTCGGCTCCCCACCGTTCCCGGGCAGGTCGGAGTGCGCCTCCACGGCGCGCTGCGGCGGCGTGAAGTTGCCACGCGGCCCCCCGGGCGGGGAGCTCGGATTGCTTCGCCTCACTCGACCAAACCTCTCGGCTTCAGCCCATCGTCTTCGATGAAACCGTAACTACTGCTGAGTTCAGCGAATTTCAGCACGGCAGGCGGAGGCTTTCCAAACACCTGGACCAGTGGCGAATCACACGTGGACACCAGGAAGGAAAGGGTCATATAACGCACGGAATGACAAAAGGTTGAATTTTTGTGTGCACTGGGGAGCGGAGCGCTCGCGGCGAGTGGCATCCGCCCCGCAATTCTCTGTCGAAACGTTATGAAGACCGGGGTGTACCGGGTACGAGACCCGGTACACCCCGGCTACTGATCCATAACCCACTGTCGCCGTCGACGGCCCGGGCGATCCTGGCGGCCACCGTACGCCAAGCGGCCGCCGGCTCAGCGCAGGCGTGCCAGAAGGGCGTGTTCGACCAGGGTGATCAGCGCGCTCTTCGCATCCGCGCGGTGCCGCGCGTCGGTGGTGATGATCGGCGCGTCCGGACCGATCTGCAACGCCTCGCGCACCTCG
>NZ_JBXUOY010000393.1:0-3775 GCF_057196705.1 Streptomyces sp. ATLC9
GCGGTGAGGACGCCGATCAGCTCGCCGCCCCGGTGGTAGGTGACCTCCAGACGCCGGCCGGGCACGTCGTACTCCACCGTCCGCGCCTCGTCGGCGAGGTGCGGCAGGCCCAGCGAGCGGAAGCGGACCCCGTACTGGTCGGACCAGAACGAGGGCACCGCGGCGGGGAGTCCGGGCAGCCCGCCGTCCCCGGCCGGGTGCAGCAGGACCCGGGCGGCGACGGCGGCGTGCTCCACCGCGGCGCTCCAGTGCCCCAGGTGGAGCGTGCCCCGGGCCAGGGGGTGCGGGCGGCGGGAGGCGTCGCCGACGGCGAGGACGCCCGGTACCGCCGTGCCGTCCCCGGCGAGGGCGCGGCCGTACTCGTCGCAGACGACGGCGCCGTCCAGGAGCAGGCCGCTGCCGCGCAGCCAGGCCGTGTTGGGCACGTCGCCCAGGGCCGTCAGGACGACGGTGGCCGGGACGTGGGTGCCGTCCTCCAGGCGGGCGCCGGTGACACGGCCGGCGCCGGTGAAGGACCGGACCGTGGTACCGGTGCGCAGGTCGACACCCGCCTCGCGGTGCAGACGGGCGACGAAGCCCCCGGCGACCGTTCCGACGCCGCGCGCCATGGGCGCCTCCCCGGCCTCGACGAGGGTCACGGGCACGCCCAGCCCCGCCGCGGTGGCGGCGGCCTCGGAGCCGAGGAACCCGGCGCCGACGACGAGCAGCCGGGCGTCCTCGGCGGCCAGCTCCCGGCGCAGCGCGCGGGCGTCGTCGAGGGTGCGCAGGGTGTGGACGCCACCGGGTACCGGCGCGGGCCAGGGCCGGGCCGCGGCGCCGGTGGCGATCACGAGGGCGTCCCATTCCAGGCGGCCGCCGTCGGCGAGGACGAGCGTGCGCTCGGCCGGGTGCAGGGCGGTGGCGGCGGCGCCGGTGCGCAGCTCGATGTCCAGGCCGTCGGTGGACGGCAGGGCGATGTCGCCGATCTCCCTCTCCCCGGCCAGGAGTTGCTTGGACAGCGGGGGCCGGTCGTAGGGGGGATGGGGCTCGTCGCCGACGAGGGTCACCCGGCCGTCGTAGCCCCGCTCCCGCAGGGCGCGGGCGGTGGCGGTGCCCGCCAGGGAGGCGCCGACCACCACGACGTGGCGCGGGCCCGGGCGCGCGCTCACGCGCCGGACCCGGCGGTGTGGAGGGAGACGGCCCGGACCGGGCAGGACGCGGCGGCCTCCCGGACGGCGGCGCGGACCTCCTCGTCCTCGGGGACCTCCCCGACGACGAGGAGGTTGTCGTCCTCGTCGAAGGAGAAGTGCTCGGGGGCGGCGAAGACGCACTGGCCGTGGCTCTCGCAGCGGTTCATGTCGACGTGGATGCGCATGGATGACTCCTGGTGGGGGCCGCGTCGCGCCGTGCCGCACCGGCGGTGGCGGCGGGGGGACGCGGACGAAGGGCGGGAAACGGGGGAGCGGACGGGGCGTCAGACGGCGTTCGGCGCCCCGGCCGCGGGCACGGGAGGGTTGAAGCGCGAGAGCGCGGGCGGGCTCCACCCGGCGGGCAGCGTGCCGGGGAGCTCGGCGACGCCGGTGACGGTGAACTCGACCATGCGGCCGGTGTCCGCGGGCGTGGGCACGGGACTCCCGGCGTCCCCGGCGCCCCAGACGACCCGCGCGGAGCCGGTGAGGTGGAGGGTGGCGCCGGTGGCGTAGTCCGGGACGACCAGGCCCGCCCTGGGATTGACCAGGAGGTTCCCCAGGGTCAGGAACATCGCGTTGCCCGTGTAGTCGGGCCAGCGGACGAGGGTGGGCGAGGGAGCCCGGAGGAAGCCCGGGTTGCCGCCGCGGTGGGAGGCGTCGGCGCGGCCGTGCTCGTCCGCGGTGGCGATGAAGAAGGTGTCGGCGCCGGCGAGGAAGCGCCGCTGGCCGTCGTCGAGGCGGTCGCTCCTGCGGACCCGGGACAAAGGCGCGGACGCCGGTGGCGGGCCGGGGTCGGCCGCCGGGGGGGTGCGCTTCTGGATGTACTTGGGGCAGTTGGCGACCACCTGGTCGAGGTCGACCAGGAGCCCGCCGCCGTGCGGGCGCGCCGTGCCGTTCATCCGCATCCGCCGCCGGGTGGCGGCCTCGATGGCGAGCATCCCCAGGTGGACGGGGCGCTCCAGGACGGCCGCCAGGGGGTCGGCCGGGGCCGGGCGGGCCGCGACGGACAGGCTGTGCTCGTCCTCGGCGCGCAGGAACCCCGCGGGGCCGGTGAGCACGGTGGCCCAGACGTCCCCGCGGTCGTCGGCGGCCCCGGCGACCAGCAGGCGCTGCTGGGTGAGGAAGGAGGCCGCGACGGGCGGCACGGTGTCGCGGATCGCGCGCCCGGAGACCTCGGCCTCCCGCCGGAGTCCGGCGCGCCGCTGGACCTCGCGCTCACCGCGGTGGTAAGGGCCGCTCACTGTGGTCGCTCCTCGGGACGTGCGGTGGGACAGGGCGGGCGAGGGGTGGCCGGGCGGCCGCCGCCGGTCGGGGGGAGAGGGGCGGCGGCCCGGCCGTGTGGTGGCGGCTCAGAAGAAGCCGCAGGTGGGAGCGGAGGCGACGGGGGCCGCGGCGGTGTCGGCGCCGGTCGGGGCGTAGATCTCCAGCCGGATGCCGTCGGGGTCGGTGAAGAAGATCCCGCCGGAGGCGGCGCCCTCGCCGTGGGGGACGACGCCGTCGTACTTGAACCCGGCGCCCAGGCTGCGCAGGACCTCCTCGGCCGAGCGCACCTCCTCGACCGTCTCCACCTGGAAGGACAGGTGGTGCAGGCCGGGCACGCCGGAGGCGAACGTGCCCTCGCTCTGCTGCCACAGGGTCACCATCAGACGGCCCTCGCGGCCGAGGAAGGCGAAGGCGCGGCCGGACTCGCGGCCCTCTCCCTGGACCTCGAACCCGAAGACCTTGCGGTAGAAGTCCAGCGAACGGTCCAGGTCGGTGACGTTCAGACCGATGTGCCCGGTCTGCAGGGCGGCGGGGACGGCGGTTGCGGACATGACGGAATACCTCCAAGGCGGCGTCCGGGGCCATCCCGGACTAACCGTTGATCGAAACTTTAATGGTTAGTCCCGGAGGGTGCAACTCCCTATGGCGTGATAGCCGGTTAGGCTGGGATGGCGAACAGCCGACGGAAGGAGCTCGTATGGGTGACGACGCGGGAGACACCGGCCCTCCGTCCGGGGCGCCCGGTCCCGACCCCAGGCCCCTCCTGGGCGAACCGCTCAGCCTGGACCTGCTCAACACCCGGTGGATCGACGGCGGGATCCGGCACGATCTGCTGGAGGACCTCGACGGATTCGGCGTGTGGCTGGCCGGCCGCGGCCTGCTGGAGAGGACCGGCGCCACACCGGCCGCCCTGACGGCCGCCCTGACGGCCCGCGAGGCGCTTCAGGCCGTCGTCACCGACCCCGGCGACGGACGCGCCCGGGAGGGCCTCAACGCCGTCCTGGCGCGGGGACGCCTCCTGCGCAGCCTGGGACCCGAAGGCCCGGTCGAGCGGGCCGAGACCGACGACCCGGCCTGGCTGGCCGCCTGGCTGGCCGCCGACGACTACCTGCGCCTGGTGGGCACCGCCCCCGACCGCGTCCGGGCGTGCGCCAACGACGAGTGCGTCCTGCACTTCTACGACGTCTCCAGGAACGGCACCCGCCGCTGGTGCTCCATGTCCGGCTGCGGCAACCGCGCCAAGGCCTCACGCCACTACGCGCGCACCCACCGCCGCGAGGCCCGGTAGCGGGCGGCCCGGACGCGACGGGGACGGCCCGCACCGGGGACGCCCGGTGCGGGCC
>NZ_JBXUOY010000394.1:0-3697 GCF_057196705.1 Streptomyces sp. ATLC9
GCTGGAGGCCGCCCGGGCCGACGGCGGGTGCGGCGGCGACCGGAGCGCGGCGGCGGCCGCGCGGGCGATGGAGTGTCTGGGCGACACCTACGCGCACCTGGGCGACGACCGGCGCGCCGGCGACTGGTACGGCCGGGCGCTGGCGCTGTGCCAGACCCGTGGCGTACCGGCCGACGAGGCCCGGCTGCACGGGCTGATCGGGGCCGCGTGTCTGCGCGAGGGACGCTGGGAGGAGGCCCTGCGCGCCTGGCGGGCCTGCGCCGCGGCCTGCCGGAGGCTGCGGGACGGGGAGGCGTACGCGCGGGCGCTGGAGGAGGTGGCCGGGGTCCAGGAGTACGCGGGCCGTACCGAGGAGGCACGGCGCACCCGCCGCCGGGCGCTGCGGTGGCGGCGCCCGGGAGCGGCGCGCGAGGACGGGACGACGGGCGGGGACGCGGGCGGGGGAGACGCCGCCCGTTCGCGCCCCGCGGCGGCGCGGTGGATCCTGGGAGGAGCCCCGCGCACTGCCGAGAAGGGCAGTTGGCCTGCGAAATAGGCGGCGATCCTTGAAAAAATTGACCCTTTGCAAGGCTGGACAGAGAGAAACCCTTCATTAAACTGGCCGAGCTGCGGCCACTCGACCGCATCCGACATTTACCCCATGTACCGGTGCGGTGGGGTGGGCCCCGGTCCATTCCGCAACCATGACACCCCCACGAGACAAGGACCGTGATCGACGTGAAGGTCGGCATTCCCCGCGAAGTCAAGAACAACGAGTTCCGCGTGGCCATCACCCCGGCCGGTGTGCACGAGCTCGTACGCAACGGGCACCAGGTCCACGTGGAGCGGAGCGCCGGTGAGGGCTCCTCCATCCCCGACCGGGAGTACGCCGAGGCCGGCGCCGTCGTCCTGGACGGCGCCGACGAGGTGTGGGCCACCGCCGAGCTGCTGCTGAAGGTCAAGGAGCCGGTCGCCGAGGAGTACCACCGGCTGCGCAAGGACCAGACCCTGTTCACCTACCTCCACCTGGCCGCCTCCGGCGAGTGCACCGACGCGCTGCTGCGCTCGGGCACCACCGCCATCGCCTACGAGACGGTGGAGACCGCCGACCGCGCGCTGCCCCTGCTGGCGCCGATGTCGGAGGTCGCGGGTCGGATCGCCCCGCAGGTGGGCGCGTACCACCTGATGCGCTCCGCCGGCGGCCGCGGGGTGCTGCCCGGCGGCGTGCCGGGCGTCGCGCCGAGCCGGGCCGTGGTCATAGGCGGCGGAGTCTCGGGCTGGAACGCCACCCAGATCGCCGTCGGCATGGGCTTCCACGTCACCCTGCTCGACAAGGACGTGCGCAAGCTGCGCGAGGCCGACCGGATCTTCGGCACCCGGGTGCGGACGGTCACCTCCAACGCGTACGAGCTGGAGAAGGCCGTCCTCGACGCCGACCTGGTCGTCGGCGCCGTGCTGATCCCGGGCGCCAAGGCGCCGAAGCTGGTCACCAACGAACTGGTGTCGCGGATGAAGCCGGGCAGCGTCCTCGTCGACATCGCGATCGACCAGGGCGGCTGCTTCGAGGACTCGCGCCCCACCACCCACGCGGAGCCGGCCTTCACCGTCCACGACTCGGTCTTCTACTGCGTCGCCAACATGCCCGGCGCGGTGCCGAGCACCTCGACGTACGCGCTGACCAACGCCACGCTGCCGTACATCGTCGAACTGGCCAACCGCGGCTGGCGCGACGCCCTGCGCCGCGACCCCGCGCTCGCCAGGGGCCTCAACGTCCACGACGGCGAGGTGGCCTACGGCCCGGTCGCCGAGGCGCACGGGCTGCCGGTGCGCGAGCCGGCCGCGCTGCTCGGCTGACGGCGGCGGTCGGTCGCCGGGTCGCGACAGAGTAGACAAGTCGTCATACGAAGTACCGGTGACGGTCAACCGTGTGCGTCAACCTCACCCGTCAACACCGCCATCGCCCTTCCACCGGCCGGGACCCGGGTCCTCCGGGTTCCGGCCGGCGGTTTCGCCTGTCCGCGGGGGAGTCGGGCCGACGTGACGTCAACTCGTCGCGATCGTTGCGCTTCGCCCCTTTCGCGCCCTCGGAAGACCTCGTCCGTGCGGCTGTTACGCCCTTGACAGACGGATACATGGTTGCCGACACATCCGGCCGTCCGGGGCGGATTGTGTTGCTGCGGACGGCCGACACGCCATAGAGTCGCCAGGCATCGGCATGGTGCCACGCTGACCTGTCTAGAAGTTTCCTGGTCACCAAGGAGGTAGGACGACTTGTGAATGAGTCGACATTTACTCCCCCGGGTGGTCGACCGGGAATGCCTTCGCGGGGCGAAGCCCCCTCCGGACTCAAAGCCGTCGGCTCCGTCGCTGTCCAGACTTTCGCAGCCCACCAGAACCAGGCGAGCATGACAGCCAATCAGAGCATGGACGGCCACCGAGCGAACGCCATGGCCGCCGACCGCAGGGGCGGCGAGACCGGCCTGCCGGCCGACCACGCGGACCCCCACTACGAGGAACTCCCCGAGGGACACTTCTACGACCCCGACGCGGAGTACGAACCCGACCCCGAGTACGCGGCCACCCTCGCGCCCGACGCCGCCCGCCAGCGCCGTGAGCGCGTCGGGCCGACGGGCCGGCCGCTGCCGTACTTCCCGATCCCCGGCCCGGTCGCCGAGCACGGGCCGGCGAAGATCATCGCGATGTGCAACCAGAAGGGCGGGGTGGGCAAGACCACCTCGACCATCAACCTGGGCGCCGCACTGGCCGAGTACGGCCGCCGGGTGCTGCTGGTGGACTTCGACCCCCAGGGCGCCCTCTCCGTCGGCCTCGGCGTCAACCCGATGGAGCTGGACCTGACCGTCTACAACCTGCTCATGGAGCGGGGCATGTCGGCGGACGAGGTGCTGCTGAAGACGGCCGTGGCAGGCATGGACCTGCTGCCCAGCAACATCGACCTGTCCGCGGCCGAGGTGCAGCTCGTCAGCGAGGTCGCCCGCGAGTCGACGCTCCAGCGCGCCCTGACGCCGCTGCTGCCCGACTACGACTTCATCGTCATCGACTGCCAGCCGTCCCTCGGTCTGCTCACCGTCAACGCGCTGACCGCCGCGCACAAGGTGATCGTGCCGCTGGAGTGCGAGTTCTTCGCGCTGCGCGGGGTGGCGCTGCTGACCGAGACGATCGAGAAGGTCCAGGAGCGGCTCAACCCGGAACTGGAGCTCGACGGCATCCTGGCGACGATGTACGACTCGCGCACCGTGCACAGCAGGGAGGTGCTCGCGCGCGTGGTCGAGGCGTTCGACGACAACGTGTACCACACCGTCATCGGGCGCACGGTACGTTTCCCGGAGACCACGGTCGCCGGCGAGCCGATCACCACCTACGCCTCCAACTCCGTCGGCGCCGCCGCCTACCGCCAGCTCGCCAGGGAGGTGCTCGCCCGGTGCCACGCCGAGTGAGTCTCCCGGCAGCCGACGAACTGTTCCGTTCCACCGGAGGGTCCCCGGTCCAGCCGTCGACCCCCCAGCAGCACACCGGAGGCGACGCCTCCTCCTCCCGGCTGCCGGCTCCGGCGGGCGAGCAGGGGACCGCGGCCGAGCAGGGGCCCGCTCCTCCGGGCGACGGCCCGCAGCGGCCGGCGGGCACCACCGCGGCCCCCGAGGCCGGTGGCCGCGAGCCCCGGCAGACCCCGGTACCCGGCCAGAACACCGGGCGCGGAGGC
>NZ_JBXUOY010000395.1:0-3647 GCF_057196705.1 Streptomyces sp. ATLC9
CACCGGGAGTCGTGCCTGCCTCCGCGTCAGCCCCGGCGACCACCCCGCGGTCCTGTCCCAGTTCCTGAAGCGCTACCAGCCCGGACACACCGCCTGAACGACGCCGCCCTGCATCCCCACCCGATCTCACCCACCTACGCGGAGCAGATCCTGGAGCTTCAGGAAGCCGGAGCGACGGAGGAGGATCTGCATCCGATCGTCGCGGAGGCCATCACCGAGTCGTATTTCACGGATTGGGGCACCCGGGCGCAGGATCTGCGCGCAGATTTTACGGACGTCAGGATCATAGAGTTCGAATTCTGAGACATCGAAATTCTGAGCCTGCTATAAACCGTACTCACGGGCCGCCGTACAGCGCTCTGGCGGCGGCCCGCCTAAATCCCGCACCACGAATACGAGGCCGATGATGACCACGCCCTGGCCGCCCCGGCGCACTGCGCGCCGTCCGCTCGCCCCGCACGTCGCCGCGCCCTGGGAGCCGGCCGACCCCGCCCGCATCGGCCGCCGCGTCGTACGGCGACGGGCGAAGGGAATGGACGCCGACGCCGTCGCGGCGGCCCTCGAGGACGCCCGGTTCCACGCGCGGCAGGACTCCAGGCACGAGAACCTGGCCGACGACTTCCGCGGCCCGGCGGAGCTTGCGGAGTGGAAGCGCCTCGCCCAGCTGCTCGCCGCCGCGGCACCGGGCACCGTCTACGACCCGGACACCGACGACGTCGTCCGGGCCGAGCTCGCCGCCGAAGCCGCGGCCGCCGCCGCCCGGGAAGCCGAGCACCGCGAGGCCGCACGGATCGCAGCCTGCGCCGATGAGCTCCAGGCGCTGCGCGAGCTCGGCACCCTGGAGCAGACCGAGCCCCGCGACGGCGACGAAGCCGCCCGGGACGAACTCACCCGGCGAGCCGGCGGGTACGTCCAGGCCGACGTCGACGCCTGGCTCGCCCACGCCCTGGCCGCCCACCGCGGGCACTACCGCGACCCCGCCGCCCGCGAGGCCGCCGGCCTTCTCACCCCGCCAGTCCTCGCGCACGCCGCGCTGCTCGCCGAACTCGCCCGCCTGGTCCCTGGCGCCGACGTCGGTCAGATGGCGTTCGTGGCCCGGCTCGCCACCACCGAACCCGACGCCGCCGACGCGCTGGCCGTGTTCCTCGCCCGTGCCCGCTCGTAGCGCAGTATTCGCACGGCCCGCTCGGCGCACCGGTGCTGCTCGTGCAGCAAGGCCAGCCTGCTGCGCTGCAGGCCTGCACATTCTTCACCGCCGCCGACCCGTGGCCCTCTCTTGCTCCTGGAGGGGGACGGTGTGCTGCGCCGGGCACGAGAACGGCGCTGCACCTGGGGTGCAGCGCCGTGTTGCCCGGCCGGGCGGGCGGCCGGGTCAGTGGACGCGCTTGAGGCGGGTCGTCTTGGTGATGGGCGTGACGTTGCCCTTGGCCTTGGCTTCAGCCTTGCGTGCTTTCTCGTCCAGGTGGAGCTGGAAGCGGCGCTCGTACTCGTCTTCGAAGTCGCCGGCGTCCAGTCGCATGTCCTGGGGCAGGGCCTTGACGGCTCGTTGCTGCTCGCGGGGGTCGTTGAACGCGGCGATCATCGGGTGGAGCTGGAAGCGCCCGCGGCGGACCACGGTGATGAGCCGGGCGGCGACCAGGTGCGGCATGGCGCGGCTGATCATGCCGCGCTCCATTGCGAGGCCGGTCGCGAGTTCGTCGTGCGTGGCGACGACCAGGCCTCCGGGCTCCTGCTCGGTCATCATGTGCAGCAGCAGGGTGTAGGCGGTGGGAGGCAGCCGCGGTACGTACGCGAGACCGTTGAAGCTGCCCCACAGCACGTTGCGGCGCGGAACCCATTCCTCGGCAACGGACGTCATGACGTGGCCTTCCCTTCCCCATCCGACTCCTTGCGCACTTCCAGTTTCGCGCCGGGAGCGGCCATCGCCCGGAACGCGTCGGGCGCGTCCGGGTCCTCCATGATCTCGCGCAGCAGGTCCAGCTGCTCCACCCTGTCGCTCATACCCGCCTTGGAGCGCTTCTTCTCGCCCTTCTGCGGCTCCCTGAGCCCGCCCCTGAGCGACGCGGCCGGGTTGAGCTGGTAGAGGCCCCGCTGGAGCCTGCGCAGCGCGCCGTCGGCCTCCAGGACGTTGAAGACGCGGCTGATGTGAGGCCGGCTGTACCCGAGGGCCTCGGCAACGTCCTCGTGCTTGGCCTCGATCAGGCCGCCGGGCTTCTGCGAGCCCATCAGGTGGAACAGCACCACGAGCACGAACCGGTCGTCGTCGTAGCGGACGGCAGCCCAGCGCATGAACTCCAGGCTGTCCATAGAGAACGCCTCGCCGATAAACCCCGTGCTGGAGCCGACCGGGAAGACCTGGGCAGCGTGGCCGGCGGGCAGCTCGATGGTGGAGCCGGAGGGCCGGTTGTAGGCGGTGGGCGGCGGCTTCGGGCGCCGCCGACGACGGGACGGGGCGCCGGGCAGCTTCGGCGCTGCGCTGCCGTCCAGGGGCCCTGAGCTCATGGGGTCGCTGCCTCCTTGATCGTTGTAGTGCCAGAACCATAGCGGAGAACCGTGGCAGTAGTGCCACCAAAACGCGGCAGCGCCGACACGAAAGTCACCCGTACGTCAGTCCTGGACTGACCTCCGCTCCCGGATCGGGTCCCGAACCCCCACTGACACACCGCGCATCGTTTCGTGGCACTACTGCCACGAAACGATGTTGATCGGTCAGGATCGGCTGACGTCGCGACCGAGATATGTCAGTCCAGGACTGACATATCTTTCCGAACTCGACTCTCTGACCTGCGGAAACGCGCGGCTCTTGCCTCTAGAGCGTGCGCGCGCGTGGTACCGGTTCTCCCCTCCGTGATCAAGCACCGCCACGCCGTGGGATCGGCCCATCAGCAGCAGCATCAGAACCCGCCAATCGGACCCCGTCGTGGCGCGCGCGGCTTCACGTGCGGCCCCGTCGGTCTGCTGCGGGTCGTGGACAACAGCAGCGGCTCTGAGTCTCGGGTGGTACCGGCCGTGACGCTCAAAAGCGAGGAAGCGTGGCCGGTGCCGGTGGGTGGTTCCGCCGCCCGGCCCTGGGGGCCGTTCGGCTTCGGTACCTCCGCACGCCAGAATTCCGACTTCCCGATATCCGAGGTCCCGTTCTGTGGCTCGGGTCCGCAGCTTCCCAACCTGGAATTCCTCGCGTAGGTCGGTGGAGTCAATACGGGGGCTGACCGTCTATCAAAAACCGTGCCGCGCCCCGGTGGTTTGGGGGGTGTCCTGTGTTTTCGCCAACGGTACATGCTGCATCAGCCTGATGCGCGCGCTACACTGGAACCCGACACGAACGAGCGCCTCCCGTAGCCAGCCCGGCCCGCGCTAGCGGGCCCCGACGGTTCTGGAGGCGCAGCCGGAAGGACCGTCAGGCGGGGGAGCGCAGCGGACCCGCCCAGGAGTGCGGAGCACTCCCCAACTCCCCTACCCCAAGCCCCACTAGCCGCACCGTCAGACCTCCAGCCGCCCGGCCGCGCACCGCACGGCCCGCCGGGCGCGCAGCGGCCGGCCCCACACCGTCCCGAAGCGCAGCGAAGAGACGGGCCCGCGCATCGCGCGGGCCAGCGGGAGCGCAGCGACCGCCCCGCTTGCACATCGCGCAGCGATGTGGTACCCGC
>NZ_JBXUOY010000396.1:0-3643 GCF_057196705.1 Streptomyces sp. ATLC9
AGGCGGCCCTGCTCCAGCTCGGCCACGGCGCGACCGCGGTGCGCACCCATGTGCGCGTCGGCGACGTCGCCGGGCTGCGCGCCCTGCGGGCCGTACTGCGGGCCCGAAACGCCCTGCGCGGACTGGCCGACCTCACCGCCGTCGCCGTGCCGCGGCTGCTGACCGGCGCGGCGGGTGCCGACGGCCTGGCGATGCTGCGCGAGGCGGTGGGCATGGGGGCCACCGCGGTGGGCGGCTGCCCGGACCTCGACCCCGACCCGGCCGGTTACGCGGAGACCGTGCTGGAGGTGGCGGCCGAGTACGGCTGCGCGGTGGACCTGCACACCGACGGCTCCGACCCGGTCCGGCTGTCGCGCCTGGCCTCGGTGGCCGGCGGGCTGCGGCCCAGGGTGGTCATCGGCCCGTGCGACGGTCTGGCCAGGCTGCCGCTGGAGACCGCGGCCCGCGCCGCCGAATCCCTCGCGGCGGCCGGGATCACGGTGGTCTGCCTGCCCCAGGGCGGCTGCGTCCTGCCGCCGCGGGCGGCCGAAGGCCCCCGCACCACGCCGGTGCGGCTGCTGCGGGCGGCGGGGGTACGGGTCGCCGCGGGCAGCGGCGCGCTGCGCGACACGGCCAACCCGGTGGGCCGCGGCGACCCGCTGGAGGCCGCCTATCTGCTGGCCTCGCACGGTCAGGCCGGCCCGGAGGATGCCTACGAGGCGGTGAGTACGCGGGCGCGGGAGGCCATGGGGCTGCCGCGGGTGCGGATCGAGGCCGGCTTCCCGGCGGAGTTGCTGGCCGTACGCGGCCGTACGCTCGCCGGAACGCTCTCGCTGGCGTACAGCCGCCTGGTCGTCCACCGCGGCCGGGTGGTGGCCCGCACCAGCGCGGTGCGCGAGTACTGCGACGCCACGGACCCGGCCGGCCCGGCGGACACGGCGGCCCCGGAACCGGGCGGCCCCGGGGCCGAGCCGGGGTTTCCCCGCCAGTCGCAGCGCTGACGGCGGCGTACGCGGCGGAGAGCGGGCCGGGCGTCGTACCGTCGGAGTATGCGCACAGTCATCGCTGGAGGACACGGTCAGATCGCGCTGCGGCTGGAGCGGTTGCTCGCCGCGCGCGGTGAGGAGGTCGCGGGACTCATCCGGCGGCCCGAGCACGCGGACGACCTGCGCTCGGCGGGAGCCGAGCCGATCGTCTGCGACCTGGAGTCGTCGTCCGCGGAGGAGGTCGCCCGGCACCTGCGGGACGCCGACGCCGCGGTCTTCGCGGCGGGCGCGGGCCCGGGCAGTGGCACGGCCCGCAAGGAGACGGTGGACCGCGCGGCCGCGGTCCTCTTCGCGGACGCCGCCGAACTGGCCGGAGTACGCCGCTTCCTGGTCGTCTCCGCGATGGGCGCGGACGACGAGCCCCCCGCCGACATGGAGCCCGCCTTCGCCGCCTATCTGCGCGCCAAGGGCGCCGCCGACGACGACATCCGCCGCCGCGTCAACCTGGACTGGACGATCCTGCGCCCCGGCCGTCTCACCAACCACCCCGGCACCGGGCGGGTGCGGCTGGAGCCGCGCACGGGCCGGGGCGAGGTCTCCCGCGACGACGTGGCGGCCGTCCTCCTCGCCCTCCTGGACGACCCGCGCGCGGCGCGGGTGACGCTGGAGCTGGTCTCCGGCGAGGTCCCGGTCGACCAGGCGATCGCGGAACTGGGCTCGGAGGCGACGGAGGTGCCGGACTGACCGGAGGTGCCGGACGGCGCGTTTGGCCCCGGTGGCGGGGCAGCGGGACTTCCCCACTCGGTGACCGGGACCGATCCCTGGTGCTGTACGTCACCGGCCACACCGCCGCCCACGACGTGACCTGGTTCCCGGAGTTGGAGGAGTCCAGCGGCGACCGCCGCGGCACACTGCGCGGCGGCGCGCCGGGCGGAACGGCGAACGGCCCCCGACCGCTTGCGCTGGTCGGGGGCCGTCTCCCTCGCGTGGCGGCGCCAGGATTCGAACCTGGGAAGGCTGAGCCGGCAGATTTACAGTCTGCTCCCTTTGGCCGCTCGGGCACACCGCCTGGGATTGTCGCCTCGGGGGCGTTCGCTCCCTGACAACGCGCACAACCATACCCGATGGTGGGGGGTGGTCCGCCACCTGGTTGTCGGGCGGTGGATCACCGCGGCGGATGACTAGGCTGGCGGCGCGGACCGAGCCGGTACCGGGATCGGACCGCACCCTGACGGATCTACGCACGAGGAGCCAATCCACGATGGCCGACTCCAGTTTCGACATCGTCTCGAAGGTCGAGCGGCAGGAGGTCGACAACGCCCTCAACCAGACCGCCAAGGAGATCTCCCAGCGCTTCGACTTCAAGGGTGTGGGGGCCTCCATCGCCTGGTCGGGCGAGAAGATCGAGATGCGGGCCAACTCCGAGGAGCGGGTCAAGGCCATCCTCGACATCCTCCAGACCAAGCTGGTCAAGCGGGGTATCTCCCTGAAGTCCCTGGAAGCCGGGGAGCCCCAGTTGTCCGGCAAGGAGTACAAGCTCGTCGCGTCGATCCAGGAGGGCATCTCCCAGGACAACGCCAAGAAGGTCGCGAAGATCATTCGCGACGAGGGCCCCAAGGGCGTCAAGGCCCAGGTGCAGGGCGACGAGCTCCGCGTCAGCCACAAGAGCCGGGACGCCCTGCAGGAGGTCATCGCCCTGCTCAAGGGCAAGGACTTCGACTTCGCGATCCAGTTCACCAACTACCGCTGACCACCGGGCCGGCGACGGGCGCCGGCCATCGGGCCGAGGACGAGGACGGCACCCGCCGGGCGGCGGGTGCCGTCCTCGTCCTCGGAGGGGCGGCGGGGAAGGCGCCGGGGGGGTTGGCGGCACCGCGCGGCGGGCATCCGGGCACGGAACCCTTCACACGTGCGGGACCAGGAGGACGTATGGGAAGGAAGACCGTGCGGGCCGCTCTGCCGGCCGCGCTGCTGTGCGGCGTTTTTCTGCTCTCGGGCTGCGGGGACGGCGGCACCGGGGAGGACGTCTCCGGAACCCTCGCCCGCAACAGCGCGGCCGAGGCCGGCGAACTCGCCTTCGACCAGGCCGGGCACGAGATCGACGGTGACCTCGCCTGCACCGACGAGGGCGCCGGGGAGAACCTGAAGGTCACCTGCGAGGGCACCACCGTGGAGGGCGGGGAGGCCCGGATGGTGGCCGATGCCGGCGGCGATCCCCGGATCGAGACGGAGAGCGGCGTCACGCTCGAGGGCTTCACGGTCGTCGGCACGGTGGACGGCGAGCAGGCCTTCCGGCAGGACTGCGTCGGCGTCGGCTGCTGAGCCCTGTGCGGCGGGCCGCCGCGAGCGGCCCGTTGAAAACGGCGGCGCGGGGCAGACGGCAGTGATGAGCAGTGGCGTTCCACGCCGGATCACCAGGGGGACCAGCACCGATGGCCGTATCCGCACGCCGGAGGCGTACGCCGGACCGCAAGCCCGCCTTCGACCTGCGGGTGACGGCTCTGGCCTTCGTGCTGGCCGCCGTCGTCCTGCTGGGCGTGTGGTTCACCGGGCGGGTGGTGCTGGAGGCGGCCGGGCGGCATCCGGTCGCGGCGGTGGCCGTCTGTCTGATCTCCGTGCCGGCCGCCGCGGCCGGCCTGCGCGGCGGGCGCCGGTTCCGGGCGGCCAGGGCCGCGCGG
>NZ_JBXUOY010000397.1:0-3639 GCF_057196705.1 Streptomyces sp. ATLC9
CCGGGGCCGATGACCCCCCGGCCCCGAACGGGCGGCGCGGCCGGGGGCCCCCGGCCGGCCGTTCCGCGTTTGCCGTCCCTCACACCGGATACGGCAGTTCCTGCCTCGCCCGCCGCAGGGCCGACGCCCACCAGGCGAGCTGGTCCAGCAGCGCGGTCGCGGCCCCGGCCGCCTCGCCCGCCCGGCGCGGCTCGCCGTCCGGCCCGAACTCCCGCCAGGCGTCGTGGAAGCTGACGGTCTCCCGGACCGTGGCCGCGTGCAGCTCGGCGAAGACCAGCCGCAGCTGCTCGACCGCCCGCAGCCCCCCGCCCCGTCCGCCGTAGGAGACGAAGCCGACCGGTTTGGCGCGCCACTCCGGCTTCAGGGAGTCGATCGCCGTCTTCAGCTCACCGGGGAAGCTGTGGTTGTACTCGGGCACCACGACCACGACGGCGTCGGCGGCGCCGACCCGCTCGCCGAGCGTCCGCCCGTCCCCGTCGGGCCGCACCAGGTCGATCACGTCGAGCTTCACGTCGTCGCGCAGCCCGGCCTGCCGGGCGAACCACTCCCCCACCGTGGTCACGAAGCGCCCCTCGCGCACGCTCCCCAGGATCACGGCGAGGCGGTACTGGTCCTGCTGTGCCGCTGCGGTCATCTCGTTCTCCCGTCCGCTTCCGTCGCGGCCCCGCCGCGGGGCCGCGACTGAGAAACTAGGACTTCAAACCGACTTGAGGTCAACCCCGCCACCGCGGCGGCGCGCCGCACCCGGCTCCGCACCCCGCCGTCACAGCCCGTTCCCCTTCCCGTGGCCCGTGTGAGGTCACGGTGAAAAATCCGCCGACACCGGCTTCGGAAGGAGACGGCCTGGATACGGAGAGCAACAGTCGCCCGTCAGAGGGCACCGACCGATCACGGAGCGCGATGGAATCCCGAACTCACCGCTCCCGGGCGATCTCCGCCGACGGCAGAGGTCTCCGGTGGGCACCGGCACCCGCACACACCGCGCACGCGCCGGACTCCGTGCCGGCCGCGCCACCGGACGGGCCGCCCGGGAAGGCCGTGGCGGCGCCACGGGCCGGGGCGGCGCGGTGAGCGCGGACGAGCGGGGCGAACTGCCCGCGCTCACGGTCGGTTCGGTGGCACGGGACCTGCGGGACGGGCGGATCGGAGACGTGATGGACGTCCGCCCCGGGCGGGTGTGGCCGCGCCCGGTCGGTGGCGGGCGGGAGTGGGACGCGGGGCCGGACGACGTCCGGCCGCTCACCGCGTACGAGCGGCACGACGCCCGTGGTCGCCGGACCCTGCCGTGACCGGGCCCGGCGCCGCGGCCCCCACCACCGCGGCCGGGGAGGAGCGGCTCAGCCCTCGTCCCCGGAGCCGCCGGGAGGCTCCCGGCGGCTCCGCCGGGCCGAACCGAAGGCGACGCCGAGTGCGATGCCCGCACCGATCCCGACGCCGAGGTTGTCGAACACCACCAGGCCCAGGGCGACCCCGATCGCCGTCCCGACGGCGATGCCCACCGCGACATCGCCGTTCCCCGGCTCACTCCTGCCGTTGTTGTTTCCGCCTGCTTCCGTCATACCCACACCCTGCCATCCGATGGCCCTCACCGGCGAACGGGCGGGTGCTCCGCGCGGGCCGTCGCCGCGCCGCCGTCAGGGGCAGCCCCCGGGTCCGTTCTGGCCGGAAGTCGCCCTGCCGCACGCCGCGGCCGGGTCCGTACGCTGCGGGACGGAGATCACCGACCGGCTCCGGCCCCGGCGCCGGCGCCGGAGCCGCAGCCGGACCGGGCGCGGGAGCGGGAGGGCATTGGGGTGGGAGACATGAGCGCACGGCCTCTGACGTTCGTGGTGGGCACGGGGCGGAGCGGTTCGACCGCGCTGTCGCGCGTGCTGAACCTGCACCGGGACATCCTCAGCCTCAACGAGCTGCTGGCCTCGGTCGGATCCGAGGGGATGCCCGAAGGGACGCTGGAAGGAGCGGAGTTCTGGCGTCTCCTGGCCGAGCCCAACCCGAGGTTCGACAGGATGATCCGCAGCGGCGCGCCCATCCCGGAGTTCCTCTACCCGCGCGGTCCCGGACGCTTCTCGGCCGACACCACCGGCATCCCCCGGCTGTCCCTGATGGTGCTGCCGCACCTCACCGACGATCCCGACGGCCTGCTGGACGAACTCGCCCCGCGGGTCCGCGCCTGGCCGCGCCGCCCGGTCGAGGAGCAGTACCGGGAGCTGTTCGGGCTGCTGTGCGACCGGTTCGGGCGGCGGGCGGTGGTGGAGCGCTCGGGTTTCTCGGTGGGGTGGGTGCCCCGGCTGCGGGCGGGCTTCCCCGAGGCGGGGTTCGTCCACCTCCACCGCGACGGGCCCGACTGTGCGCTGTCGATGAGCCGGCACACCGGATTCCGGATGATCTCGATGCTGGAGGAGATGTACGCGCTGCTGGGGCTGGAGCCCGGCGACGAGCTGACGCCCGGGCACGCCCGCGAGCTCCCGCCGGATCTGGCGGGCCTCCTCCAGGACCCGTTCGACCCCCGGCTGGTGTTCGACCGGGTGATGCCGGTGGCCCGGTTCGGGGAGATGTGGTCGCGGCTGGTGGCCGAGTGCCTGGAGCATCTGGCCCGGGTGCCGGGGGCGGCCCGGATGAGCCTGTCGTACGAGGACCTGCTGGACGCGCCGGAGCGGGAGCTGTCGCGGCTGGCCGGGTTCGCCGGCGTGGCGCCCGACGGGGAGTGGCTGGCGGCGGGCCGGGCGACGCTCGACCCGGGCAGGCGCGGGGCCTCGCTGCGACTGCCGCCGGACGAGCTGAGGGCGCTGCGGGAGGCCTGCGAGCCGGGGGAGCGTGCGCTGGCCGGGGTGTGAGGCGGCGGCGGTCCGGTCCGCGCCCGGCCCGGAGGCGGTGTCAGTGGGGGCGGCTACGGTCCCACCTTGACTTCTCGGCACAGCCGGAGCCCGTTCTCCGCACTCGGCCGTCTGACCGTCCTCGTCGAGGATCCGGACGACGCCCTGGCGTTCTACCGCGATGCCCTCGGACTGCGCGTGCTGTACGACCGGACGCTGGACGGCTACAGACATCTGCACCTGGGCGTCCCCGGACAGGAGGGGGCCGGTCTGTGGCTGATGCCCGCCACCGGCGAGGAGGAGCGCGGGCTGGTCGGGCGGCAGACGGGCGGGCAGCCGCTGCTCGTCCTCTACACCGACGACCTGGACGCGGTCGCCGCCCGTCTGCGCGAGCACGACGTACGGATGTGGGATCTGCGGGAGGACGCCGACGGCGGATCGCTGCACTTCGCCGACCTGTACGGGAACGTGATCGTCGCGGCTCGGACACACGGCTGACGGCACCGGGGCGCAGGGCGACGTGGGCGGGGCTCATGAGGTCCATGGGGGGCACACTGCCCGAGACGCGCGCCGCTCACCAAAGGCTTTTCACATCCGAAAGCCGTTCCCGTACGGGGGAATCCGGCGGGTCGCTCCGTGCGCCGACGGCCCGCCGGGGCTGCTCGGCCCTAGGCAGAAGCCATGGCTCCCCACGAAGACCATCACACTGCCGGACACGCCGCCGGAAGCACCGCTGAACCCACCGTCGAACCCACCAACGGGCCCGCCGCCCGCCGCGCCGCCGGAGCCGCTCCGTCGCTGTCGCGGCGGCGGTTCACCGCCGGCG
>NZ_JBXUOY010000398.1:0-3621 GCF_057196705.1 Streptomyces sp. ATLC9
GAGCCGCCCGGCGGCGCGGGGAGGGGCCGCCGGGCGGGCCCGTCAGGCCAGGCCGTAGCGCCCGGCCGCCTCGCGCACCGTCTCCCGCTTGACCTCGCCGCGCCGGGCCAGCCGGTCCAGGGCCGCCACCGTGACCGACTCGGCGTCCACCCCGAAGTGGCGGCGGGCCGCCTCGCGGGTGTCCGACAGGCCGAAGCCGTCGGTGCCCAGCGAGGACCAGTCCTGCTCCACCCACGGGGCGATCTGGTCCGGCACCGCCCGCATCCAGTCGCTGACGGCGAGGACCGGGCCGGGCGCGCCGCACAGCGCGCGGGTGACGTAGGGGACCTGTTCCTCGCCGTTGAGCTGCGCCGCGTCGCAGGACAGGGCATCGCGGCGCAGCTCGCTCCAGGAGGTGGCGGACCACACGTCGGCGGTCACGCCCCAGTCGTCGGCGAGGAGGCGCTGGGCGTCCAGCGCCCAGTGGATGGCGGTCCCCGAGGCCAGCAGCTGGATCCGGGGCGCGTCGGGGGAGGAGGCGGTCCCCTCGCGGAAGCGGTACAGCCCCCTGAGGATCCCCTCCTCCACGCCCTCGGGCATGGGTGGCTGGACCTTCGGCTCGTTGTAGACGGTCAGGTAGTAGAAGACGTCCTCCGGCTCCGGCCCGTACATCCGGCGCAGGCCGTCGCGCACGATCACCGCGATCTCGTAGGCGAACGCCGGGTCGTAGTTGAGCGAGGCCGGGTTGGTGGCCGCGATCAGGTGGGAGTGGCCGTCGGCGTGCTGCAGGCCCTCGCCCGTCAGCGTGGTGCGGCCTGCCGTGGCGCCGACGACGAAGCCGCGGCCGAGCTGGTCGGCCAGCTGCCAGAACTGGTCGCCGGTGCGCTGCCAGCCGAACATCGAGTAGAAGATGTAGAACGGGATCATCGGCTCGCCGTGGGTGGCGTACGAGGTGGCGGCGGCGATGAAGTCGGCCATGGCGCCGGCCTCGGTGATCCCCTCGTTGAGGATCTGCCCGTCGGCCGCCTCCCTGTAGTACATCAGCTGGTCGCGGTCGACCGGCTCGTACGTCTGGCCCCTGGGCGAGTAGATGCCGGCCGAGGGGAACAGCGACTCCATGCCGAAGGTGCGGGCCTCGTCGGGGACGATCGGCACCCACCGCTTCCCGGTCTCCGGATCCCGCATCAGGTCCTTGACCAGGCGTACGAACGCCATGGTCGTGGCCGTCTCCTGTTTGCCCGATCCCTTCCTCAGGGCGGCGAAGGCGCGCTCGGGAGGCTCGGGAAGCGCCGGAACCGGGTGGGTGCGGCGGGCCGGGGCGGGACCGCCGAGGGCGGCGCGGCGCTCGGCGAGGTAGCGCGCCTCGGGGGAGTCGGGGCCGGGGTGGCCGTAGGGCACCGGGCCCTCGCCCAGGGCGCTGTCGGGGATGGGCAGGCCGAGCAGGTCGCGCATGTCCCTGAACTCCTCGGCCGTCAGCTTCTTCATCTGGTGGTTGGCGTTCTTGGAGGCGAAGCCCCGGCCGAGGGTGTGGCCCTTGACGGTCTGCGCCAGGATCACCGTCGGCGCGCCCTCGTGCGCGAGCGCGGCCCGGTACGCGGCGTACACCTTGCGGGGCTCGTGGCCGCCGCGCGAGGTGTGGAAGCACTCGATGATCTTCGCGTCGGTCAGCACCTTCGCCATCTCGGCCAGTGCCGGGTCGGCGCCGAAGAAGTGCTCGCGGACGTAGGCGGCGTCGCGGGTGGCGTAGGTCTGGAACTGCGCGTCGGGCACTTCGCGCAGCCGCCTGACCAGGGCGCCGGTGGTGTCCAGGGCGAGCAGGTCGTCCCAGGCCGAGCCCCACAGCGACTTGACGACGTGCCAGCCGGCGGCGCGGAACTGGGCCTCCAGCTCCTGCACGACCCGGAAATTGGCGCGGACCGGGCCGTCCAGGCGCTGGAGGTTGCAGTTGACCACGAAGGTGAGGTTGTCCAGCCCCTCGCGTGCGGCGAGGGCGAGGGCGGCGGTGGACTCGGGCTCGTCCATCTCGCCGTCACCGAGGAAGGCCCACACACGGCTGCCGGAGGTGTCCTTGATGCCGCGGCCGGCCAGATAACGGTTGAAGCGGGCCTGGTAGATCGCCGAGAGCGGGCCCAGGCCCATGGAGACGGTCGGGAACTCCCACAGCCAGGGCAGCCTGCGCGGGTGCGGGTAGGAGGGCAGCCCGTCGCCGCCGGCCTCCCGGCGGAAGTTGTCCAGTTGAGCCTCGGTCAGCCGCCCGTCGAGGAAGGCGCGGGCGTAGATGCCGGGGGAGGCGTGGCCCTGGACGTAGAGCTGGTCGCCGGAGCCGGGGGCCTCGGGGGAGGACTTGCCGCGGAAGAAGTGGTTGAAGCCGGTCTCGTAGAGCCAGGCGGCGGAGGCGAAGGTGGCGATGTGGCCGCCGACGCCGAAGCGGGAGCCGCGGGTGACCATGGCGGCGGCGTTCCAGCGGTTCCAGGCGGCGATCCGCCGCTCCATGTCCTCGTCGCCGGGGAAGGCGGGCTCGGCGGCGGTGGGGACGGTGTTGACGTAGTCCGTCTCCGGCAGTGCGGGGAGACCGAGTCCGGTGCGGCCGGCGTGCTCCAGGGTGCGCCGCATCAGGTACGCCGCCCGGTGCGGACCGGCCTCGCGGGCGACGGCGTCCAGGGACGCGGCCCACTCGGCGGTCTCCTCGGGGTCGCGGTCGACGAGCTGGTCGAGCTCGCTGAGCGGGCGTTCGGCGTCGGTCATGGTGTGGCCGCCTTCCGGACAGGACGGGACATGGGGTGGGGGGTGTCACACCCACTGCCGGACTGTACGCCCACGATCGATGATCGATCAAAGGGTGGGACGTGAAAAAACACCGGAAGAACGAAATTGGCATTCAGTGCCGTGAATCAGGCACGCGGTGCACACCCCAGGACGTGCTTCTTGACCAGCTCGCCGATGCGCGGATCACGCCCGCGGAACGCCTCCACGACCGCCTCGTGCTCCTCGGCGTACGACTGCTGCCGGGTACCCAGCCAGCGGATGGCGAGCGTGGTCCACACCCCGATGCCAAGCGACTCCCAGGTGTGCAGCAGCACGCTGTTCCCGGACGCGCGCACCAGCTCCCGGTGGAAGGCGACCGTGTGCCGCACCTGCGCCTCGCCGTCCCCGGCCCGGTCCGCCTCGTACAGCCGCGCCACGTGCTCCTCCAGCACCGAGACGTCCTCGGCCAGGCGGTCGGCGGCCAGTTCGGCCGCGATCTGCTCCAGCCCGGCGCGCACCGGGTAGATCTCCTCCAGATCGGCCGCCGTCAGGTTCCGCACCCGTACGCCCTTGTTCGGCGCCGACTCGATCAGCCGCAGCGTCTCCAGCTCGCGCAGCGCCTCGCGCACGGGCGTCTGGCTGACCTCAAGCTCCACGGCGATCCGCCGCTCCACGATGCGCTCGCCCGGCTTCCAGCGCCCGCGGACGATGCCCTCCACGATGTGCTCGCGGATCTGCTCGCGCAGGGAGTGGACGACGGGCGGTGCCATGGGCGCTCCTTGTCTGCCTTCTTCGGGGGAGGACAACGACGATACGGGCCCCGGCCCGCACGGCGGGGGGGGGGGCGCGGGCGGCGCCGGGGCCGGGGGGGGGGGCGGGGGGGGCGGGGGGGGCGCG
>NZ_JBXUOY010000399.1:0-3569 GCF_057196705.1 Streptomyces sp. ATLC9
GTCCTCGGGGTGTTTCTGCGTCGCCGGCGACACCGTGGCCCTGACCGCCCAGCCCCGGAAGGGGACCGCTCCCGAGGTGCCGTTCCGGCGGACGGTGATCCCCCGGGCACAGCTCCTGAGCTGAGCTTCCGGGCCGGGCTTCCAGGACGTGTCCCCGGCCCCGCGGCGGGGCGGCGCACCTCACAGCACCGCCCCGCCGCGGGCCGACTAGACTCGTCGGCGGGCCGCCCACCGGCCCGTACGTCCGTGCCGAGCCCCCGAGGAGCGCTCCCGTGCTTGAGGCATTCTTCACCGCCCTGCTGGTCCTGGTCTGCGTCGGCGTCCTGGCGTTCACGGGCCTGACCGTGAAGAAGCTCTACCAGGGCCAGCGCTGACCCGCGGCCCGGCCCGCGCCCCGCGTCCCATGACCCGGGGCCGCACGTCCCAGACCACACGCCCTCGACAGATCGCCTGAGCATCCCATGATCGAGATCCCGTCCGACCTCCACCCGGACCTCGTCCCCCTCGCGTTCCTCCTGGGCGACTGGGCGGGCGCGGGCGTCGCGGACCTCCCGGACCGCGAGCAGTGCAACTTCGGCCAGGAGGTCACCTTCTCCCACGACGGCCGGGACTTCCTGGAGTACGTCTCGCGCACCTGGGAGCTGGACGACAAGGGCGAGAAGGTCCGCCCGCTGGAGAGCGAGAGCGGCTACTGGAAGATCGACGCGGAGCGCCGGGTCGAGGTCGTCATGGTCCGCGACCGGGGCATCGTCGAGGTCTGGCACGGCGGGATGGCCGAGCAGAAGCCGCAGATCGACCTGGTGACGGATGCCTTCGCCCGCCTCTCCTCGGCCGGCGAGTACTCCGGCGGCAAGCGGCTGTACGGCTACGTCAAGGGCGACCTGATGTGGGTCGGCGAGCTGGCCACCCCGGACCCCGAACGCCCGCTGCGCCCGTACATGTCGGCGCACCTGAGGAAGGTCGTCGACCCGCGCGAGTGGGCCAGGGACCTCAAGGACCTCCCGGACGACGGAATCGCCTTCTTCAAGTAGGCCGGGAGCGCGCCGGGACCGCCGATCCGGCACGTGAGCACACAAGGGTTAACACTTTCTCCGGCTTCACACCCTTCCTACACTGGCCACTGTGGTGAGCACCGACTGGCAGAGCGATCTACGCAGACGCGGATACCGGCTGACGCCGCAGCGCCAGCTCGTGCTGGAGGCCGTGGACAAGCTGGAGCACTCCACTCCGGAGGACATCCTCGCCGAGGTGCGGCGCACGGCGGGGAGTGTGAACATCTCCACCGTCTACCGCACGCTGGAGCTGCTGGAGGAGCTGGGGCTGGTCAGCCACGCCCACCTGGGCCACGGTGCTCCCACGTACCACCTGGCCGACCGGCACGACCACATGCACCTGGTGTGCCGGGACTGCACCACGGTGATCGAGGCCGACATCGCGCTCGCCGCCGACTTCACCGAAAGGCTGCGGGAGAGGTTCGGCTTCGACACCGACATGAAGCACTTCGCGATCTTCGGCCGCTGCCGCGACTGCGCCGAGCGGGCCTCCGGAGGGAACGCGGCGGCGGATCCGGAGGGCCCCGGGAGGGGCTCGGAGGGGAACACGGACCGCTCCGGGTCGTAGGCTGGCCGCATGTCGTACAAGAGCCCCCTGCTGTCGCTGCCCGGCGCCGTCCCCGCCGAGGCTCCGGACGAAGGCGTCGCCGCGCACTACGGCGACCTCTTCCGCGAGCAGCGCACGCTCGCCGACGGCGGCGGGATGGTGGACCTCTCGCACCGCGGCGTGGTCACCGTCACCGGCGAGGACCGGCTGAGCTGGCTCCACCTGCTGATCACCCAGCACGTCAGCGAGCTGGAGCCCGGCCGCGCCGCCGAGGCGCTGATCCTCTCCGCCAACGGCCACATCGAGCACGCGCTCCATCTGGTCGACGACGGCGCCACGGTCTGGATGCACGTGGAGCCGGGCGCCCAGGAGGCGCTGATCGCCTACCTGGAGAGCATGAGGTTCTTCTACCGGGTCGAGGTCGCCGACGCCACGGCCGGGTACGCCGTGGTGCACCTCCCGGCGGGCTCCATCGCCGAGGCTCCCGAGGGCGTGGTCGTCCGCGAGACGGCGTACGGGCGGGACCTGTTCCTGCCACGCGGCGAGCTGGAATCCTGCGCCGCCTCCCTGGGCCCGGCGGTCGGCGTGCTGGCGCTGGAGGCGCTGCGCGTCGAGGCGCACCGGCCGCGGATGGGGATGGAGACCGACCACCGCACCATCCCGCACGAGCTGGGCTGGATCGGCACGGCCGTCCATCTGCAGAAGGGCTGCTACCGGGGTCAGGAGACCGTGGCGCGCGTCCACAACCTGGGGAAGCCGCCGCGCCGGCTGGTCTTCCTCCACCTGGACGGCAGTGAGGTGCACCTGCCCGGCCGCGGCACACCCGTGCGGCTGGCGAAGGACGGCGAGGAGGGGCGGCAGCTCGGTTTCGTCACCACCTCCGCCCGCCACCATGAGCTGGGGCCGGTCGCCCTGGCCCTGGTGAAGCGGAACGTCCCGGTGGACGCGGAGCTGATCGCGGGCGACACGGCCGCGGCCCAGGAGACCGTCGTCGAGCCGTGAGCGTGTCCCGGCGGGCGGTGCGGCCCGGGAAGTGGAAGCGGTACGCCGGGGCGCGAGCAGGACCGCCGGGTGCATACTGGCGTTAATGACAAAATCGGCCGTAGCCCGGCGCCACCTGCCCACCAGCCCCTTCAAAGCCCCTGTCGCACCGCCCGACAAGCACTTCGCCGAGGGGGAGCGGGTCACCCACGACACCTACGGCCTCGGCCGGATCGTCTCCGTCGAGGAAGGCATCGCGGTACTCGTCGACTTCGGGTCCAAGCAGGTGCGGATCCTCAGCCCGTACCACAAGCTGAACGCTCTCTGAGACCGCCGCGTACGGCCGCCGCGGCACGGCGGCCGGCCGTCTCCCCCACGCCACGTTCCCGCCCCGAGAGGCAGATCTCCCCATCGACACCACCGAACTGTTCTCCGCTCCCGACCAGGCGCCCCCGGCCCCCCGGGCGGCGGCCCGGCCCCCGGCCCGGAACCCCTTCCAGGCACCGGACTTCGGAGACGTCCCGGACTACGACGACGCGGAGGAGACCGGAGAGCCGCCGTTCGACGCTGCCGCCGACGCGGCCCGCACCGCCATGGACGAGGGGTCTGCCCGGGGCGGCGGCGGCAGGAAGCGGCCGTCGAACTCCTCGCGCCGCCGGCGCAACCGCTCCCGCGAGGTCAGGCGGGGAACGCCCCGCCGCTGAGGGTCTTCAGCGCCCTGGTCTCGCCCTGGCCCGGAGCACGGCGAAGACGCTCACCGGGACCGTTCTGCGCCACCGTCCAGGCCCTCCCCGCCGCGGTGAGGCCCGGCAGGCCGACCACTCCCCCGCGAACGCCCGCCGCCCCGCCGCCCCGCCGCCCCGCCGAGTCGATCTCGGAGGCCGGAGAAGGCCGGGGCTCGCACGGAACCGGAAGTCCGCACCGGAGCGGGAACGCGGGCGGGGGGGGGGGGGCCCGCGGCCGGGGGGGGGGGGCCGGGGGCGCGCCGG
>NZ_JBXUOY010000400.1:0-3559 GCF_057196705.1 Streptomyces sp. ATLC9
GCGCCGGCGGAGGCGGCCGCCGCCGCGAGGGCGCCGGTCACCGCGGAGAGGGTGGTGCCCGCGGGGGCGGTCACCAGCACGTCGCAACCGCCGGTGCTCTGCTCCGCGTGACCGCCGCGCGGCCCGAGGACGGTCAGCCGGATCTGCATCGACATCGGCCCCTTCAGTCCCGTGATGCTGGATGCATCCTCGCACCGACCACTGTCATCGCACCCACGATCCTCCGTCGAATGATCTTGATTGGTCGGCTGTGCACGCAAATGTGGCCGGTAATTGCCCGTTCCCCGCGTGTTCCGCTCCCGTGCGAAACCCGGCGGCCCTCCGCACGGTTCCGGAACCGCCCACCGGCAACCGTCGGCCCGCGCGGTGCGTCGGACAGGGTGTCGGGACAGGGCACGGGAGGGCCCGGACGGACGGGAGGCCGACCGGGCGGAACGGCGCCGGCAGGCGCCCGGACACGGCTGTGCCCTGCCGCACACGGCACTACAGTGAGCCGCCGGAGCGCCGTACAGTGGCGGCTTGGGCAGTTCGGACGAACCAGGGAGCGCATGACGTGCGGCCGGTAGGCAGCAAATACCTGCTCGAGGAGCCGCTCGGACGCGGCGCCACGGGCACCGTCTGGCGCGCGCGCCAGAGAGAGACCGCGGGCGCCGAGGCGGCCGTGGCCGGGCACCCCGGCGAGACCGTGGCCATCAAGGTCCTCAAGGAGGAGCTGGCGAGCGACCCGGACGTGGTGATGCGCTTCCTGCGCGAGCGCTCCGTCCTGCTCCGCCTGACCCATCCCAACATCGTCCGCACCCGCGACCTGGTGGTCGAGGGCGAACTCCTCGCCCTCGTCATGGACCTGATCGACGGCCCGGACCTGGACCGCTACCTGCGGCAGAACGGCCCCTTCTCGCCGGTCGCCGCCGCGCTGCTGACCGCCCAGATCGCCGACGCGCTGGCCGCCAGCCACGCCGACGACGTCGTCCACCGCGACCTCAAGCCCGCCAACGTGCTGCTCGCCGGTTCCGAGGACGACCCCGCGGGCCTGCGTCCGATGCTCACCGACTTCGGCATCGCGCGCCTGGCCGACTCCCCGGGCCTGACCCGCACCCACGAGTTCGTCGGCACGCCCGCCTACGTCGCGCCCGAGTCCGCCGAGGGCCGGCCGCAGACCTCCGCCGTGGATGTCTACGGCGCGGGCATCCTGCTGTACGAGCTGGTCACCGGCCGTCCCCCCTTCGGCGGCGGCACCGCGCTGGAACTCCTCCAGCGCCATCTGACCGAGGAGCCGCGGCGCCCCGGCAACGTGCCCCTGCCGCTGTGGACGGTCATCGAGCGCTGCCTGCGCAAGAACCCCGAGGAGCGGCCCGGCGCCGAGAACCTGGCCCGCGCCCTGCGGACGGTCGCCGGGGGGATCGGGGTGCACGCCACGCCCGCGCAGGCCGAGGCCGCGCTGGGGGTCGCCGCGCTGCTGGGTCCCGACCCCTCGCCCGCCCCGGTGCCGGGGCAGGCTCCGGCCGGCGCGTCGGACCCCACCCAGGTCCTGCCGACCACGGGCCGGCCCGGTGACGGCGCCCCCGTGCACGACCCCGACGCCGCCACCGGATTCCTGCCGCACGCCGGCGGTCCCGGTCCGGCCGGCCCCGGCCGGGGCGGCTCCGACGAGGGCGCCACCCAGGTCATGCCGCCCATGCCCCCGGGAGGGCCCTCCGGCGGTGGGGACGGTCCGGCGCCCGAGGAGCCGCACCCCTGGCAGACCCAGTTGCGCGCCGCCCGGGACCGCAACGAGCAGACCCAGATCCAGCCACTCGACCCGGAGCAGGACCCGCTGCGCCGCCGTCCTCAGCGCCGCGTCGCCCCGCACCACCAGCCGGAGCAGCCGGAGCAGCCGGAGCAGCCGTACAACCAGGCGCACCGGCCGCCGCCCCGGCAGTCCCGGCCGCAGCAGCCGTACGCCCCCGCGCCGCAGCACCGGCCGGAGCCGCGGCCCCAGCGGTACGAACCCCCGAGCCCGCCCGCGCCCCGGCGCGAGCCCCGCCCGCCGCGGCAGCGCACCTCCAGCCCCATGCGCGTCCCCGGCCTCGGCTGCCTCAAGGGCTGCCTTTTCATGGTGCTGATCCTCGTGCTGGTCTGCGTGCTGGTGTGGAACTTCACCCCGCTGCCCGAGTGGTGGGACCAGGGCCGGCGGTTCTGGGAGGACACCAAGGACTGGGTGGGCGAGGCGTGGACGTGGATGACGGAGCTCGGCAACACGGCCGAGGAACTGCCCACCGACCTCCCCACCGAGATCCCCGCGAACAACTGACGAGAACAACCGGCGACGGGAGGCGGAGCCCCACGGAGGCGGCGGCCCGGTCGCTTTGTCGACTTTCGGGGCGGATTTCCGCCCCGGAGGTGGCGGTTGCCGCCATCCGGGGGGCGCGGCGCCCCCGCGTAAGCGTAGTTTTGTCGCCATGTCACGGAAGATCGGCAGTCGGTACACCGCCCATCGGATCCTGGGCCGGGGCAGCGCCGGCACGGTGTGGCTGGGCGTGGGGCCCAAGGGCAGCCCCGTCGCCGTCAAGCTGCTGCGCGAGGACCTGGCCTCGGACCAGGAACTGGTGGGCCGCTTCGTGCAGGAACGCACCGCGCTGCTCGCCCTGGACCACCCCCGCGTCGTCAAGGTGCGGGATCTGGTGGTCGACGGCAACGACCTCGCCCTCGTCATGGACCTCGTGCGCGGCACCGACCTGCGCACCCGGCTGGACCGCGAGCGCCGCCTCGCCCCGGAGGTCGCCGTCGCCGTCGCCGCCGACGTCGCCGACGCGCTGGCGGCCGCCCACGCGGCCGGGATCGTCCACCGCGACGTCAAGCCCGAGAACATCCTGCTCGACGTGCACGGCCCGGCCGGACCCGGCGGGGCCCCGCCCGCGCTGCTCACCGACTTCGGCATCGCCAAGCTGATCGACGCGCCCAGCCGGGGCGGCGGCAGCAAGGTCGTCGGGACCCCTGACTACGTCGCCCCCGAGATCGTCGAGGGCCTGCCGCCGCGTGCCTCCGTCGACGTCTACGCCCTGGCCACGGTGCTGTACGAGCTGCTGGCCGGTTTCACGCCCTTCGGGGGCGGCCACCCAGGAGCCGTTCTGCGCCGCCACGTCACCGAGCGTGCCGCCCCGCTGCCCGGCATCCCCGACGAGCTGTGGCAGCCGCTCAACCAGTGCCTGGCCAAGGCCCCGGCCTCCCGGCTGCGCGCCTCCGAGATGGCCGCACGGCTGAGGGAGGTGCTGCCAACCCTGGCGGGGCTGCCGCGGCTCGACATCGACGAGCCCGAGCCGGAGGGCGACGCCCGCACCGGCGAGCAGCAGGGGGCGTACGGACAGCGCGGCCGCCGTGACGGCCCCGCCTACGACGACGGGCTGTACGGGCCCGGCACGGACGCCGATCCGTACGGCGAGCCCGCCCGCGGAGCCGTCCCGCTCGTCCACGGCGGGCCCGCGCCCGACTCCACCCGCGACACCCACACCAGCATGCGTGTGCCCGGCGCGGACGAACTGGCGGGCGGGGCGCACGGTACCGCCCGCGCGCCCCGCGCGCC
>NZ_JBXUOY010000401.1:0-3553 GCF_057196705.1 Streptomyces sp. ATLC9
CGCCCCGGCGCAGACCTTGGGGGCGGGGGCGGGGAACCGCGCCCCCACCGACCAGGAGTACGGCGGCATCATCCGGCGCGGCGCCAAGCTGATCTACGCCTACGCCGAGGCGACGGTGCCGCTGATCACCGTCATCACCCGCAAGGCGTTCGGCGGCGCGTACGACGTGATGGGCTCCAAGCACCTGGGCGCCGACCTCAACTTCGCCTGGCCCACCGCCCAGATCGCGGTGATGGGCGCGCAGGGCGCGGTCAACATCCTGCACCGCAGGACGCTGGCGGCCGCGGGGACGGACGAGGAGCGCGAGGAGCTGCGGGCCGGACTGACCGCCGAGTACGAGGACACCCTGCTCAACCCGTACGTGGCCGCCGAGCGCGGGTACGTGGACGCCGTGGTGGTGCCCTCCGAGACGCGCCGCCACATCGTGCGGGGGCTGCGCTCGCTGCGCAACAAGCGCGAGTCGCTGCCGCCGAAGAAGCACGGCAACATCCCGCTCTGACCACCCTGCCCCCCTGTGACCAACCTGACCGCCCCGAGCGCCCTGACCGCCCGCGACAGCGAGGAGACCGTGACGTGATCAAGGTCGTACGCGGCAATCCGACCCCCGAGGAACTGGCCGCCGCCCTGGCGGTGGTGCGTACCCGGGCCGCGGCCCTCGCGGCGGCGGGCCCCGGCGGGTCCGCCGGCGAGCGCGGCTCGGAGTGGTCGGACCCGGCCCGCACCGTCCCCGGCCGCCGTCTGCCGCACCCGGGCCCGCGGGCCTGGCGGACGGCGTACTGGCCCGCCTGACCCGCCCGCCGAGGAGACATGCCTCCACACGGCCGGGCCGACGAACCCCCCGAGTAGCAGCGCACCGCCCAGGTGATGCTCCGCCGCACCGGCTGGCTGCTCGCCGTCGCGATGGTGGCGGTCTTCCTGCTGCTGTGAACGGGCGGCCCCGGCCCGGGGCGCCCGGGAGGCTTCCTAGGATGGGTGGTATGGCCCACAACACCGCGCCCCGTCGCCGCCTCGTCCTCGCCTCCCGGTCCCCCGCCCGGCTCGGGCTGCTCCGGCAGGCGGGGATGGCGCCCGAGGTGATCGTCAGCGGCGTGGACGAGGACGCCCTGGACGCCCCCACGCCGGGCGAGCTGGCCCTGCTGCTGGCCGAGGCGAAGGCGGACGCCGTGGCCGGGCGGCCCGAGGCCGCCGGCGCGCTCGTCGTCGGCTGCGACTCCGTGCTGGAGCTGGACGGGCGTCCACTGGGCAAGCCGGCGGACGCCGAGGAGGCCATCGCCCGCTGGAAGGACATGCGCGGCCGGGCGGGCGTCCTGGTGACCGGGCACTGCGTGGTGGACACGGCCGGCGGCCGCCGTGCCTCGGCGACGGCCGCCACCACCGTCCGCTTCGGCGAGCCGAGCGACGAGGAGGTCGCCGCCTACGTCGCCAGCGGCGAACCGCTGCACGTCGCGGGCGCCTTCACCCTCGACGGCCGCTCGGCCCCCTTCGTCGACGGCATCGAGGGCGACCACGGCAACGTCATCGGGCTGTCGCTGCCGCTGCTGCGCCGCCTCCTGGCCGAACTGGGCGTACCCGTCACGGAGCTGTGGGCGTGAGAGGCGGCCCGGCCGGCCCCCGCGCCTCCCGCGTACGGCCGCGGGGGCCGTACGCCATCAGGGTCAGCACCAGCAGCCCCGGCACGAGCATCATGGCCGCGAACGCCCCCCGGCCCACCGGTCCGACGCCGAGAGCGCCGAGGGCGCCGGGCACTCCGTGCACCACGGCCGCGGCGGTCAGCAGGGCGCGGGCGGGGCGGGCGGCCGGTCGGTCAGCCCCGTGCGCAGCAGCAGCGCCGCGCACAGCAGCAGCGCCGCGCACAGCAGCAGGCAGGCGCCGGTGAGCACGCCGCCGGCCCGTGTGGAGACGGCCGTCAGGCGCGGGTCGAGTCCGGCCGGGGGCATCTGCCGACGGTCGGCCATGAGGCCCAGGACCCGGTGCAGCCACCCGGCGCCGACGGCTTCGGCCGCGAGTACGGCGGCCGCCGTCAGGGCCACCAGCCTCCTGTGCGTCATCCCGTCCCCCGCCCGCCGTCCCGTGGGCGCGCGCCGGCCGCCCACGACAGCGCGCATGCTACTAACGGGTAACGCTCCGGGGAATACTTCGCGCCCCGGCAAAGAATCACCCTGCCGTTCGTAGGAATCCCACAAAGCATCCGGCGCGCTCGTACCCCTCTCGGACAGTAACCTTGACCACACCGGAGATCTCCAGTCGAACGCGAGATCCCGGCGTACCGTGTACCCACAAGGGATTTGGGCCCCCCGGACTCCGGGGGTTCACATTCTGTGTGGGCAAGCTCACCCCCTCGGGCGACTCGGCCTGTGGTGTCGCCGGTATCTAAAATCACATCGCTCATATGTTGCGGCCCAGCGCCAAGGAGGAAGCCATCGTGCGCAAGGTGCTCATCGCCAATCGCGGTGAAATCGCTGTCCGGGTCGCCCGGGCCTGCCGGGACGCCGGGATCGCGAGCGTGGCCGTCTACGCCGACCCGGACCGGGACGCACTCCACGTGCGGGTGGCGGACGAGGCCTTCGCGCTCGGCGGTGACACCCCCGCCACCAGCTACCTGGACATGGACAAGGTGCTCAAGGCCGCGGCCGACTCCGGCGCGGACGCGGTCCACCCCGGCTACGGCTTCCTGTCGGAGAACGCCGACTTCGCCCAGGCCGTCATCGACGCCGGGCTGAACTGGATCGGCCCGCCGCCGCAGGCCATCCGCGACCTGGGCGACAAGGTCGCCGCCCGCCACATCGCCCAGCGCGCCGGCGCCCCGCTGGTGGCCGGCACCCCCGACCCGGTGAGCGGCGCGGACGAGGTCGTCGCCTTCGCCAAGGAGCACGGGCTGCCGATCGCCATCAAGGCCGCCTTCGGCGGCGGCGGGCGCGGTCTGAAGGTCGCCCGCACGCTGGAGGAGGTTCCCGAACTGTACGACTCCGCGGTGCGCGAGGCGGTGGCCGCCTTCGGCCGCGGCGAGTGCTTCGTGGAGCGCTACCTGGACCGGCCCCGGCACGTGGAGACGCAGTGCCTGGCCGACAAGCACGGCAACGTGGTGGTCGTCTCCACCCGTGACTGCTCGCTGCAGCGCCGCCACCAGAAGCTGGTCGAGGAGGCCCCCGCGCCGTTCCTGACGGCCGAGCAGAACGCCGAGCTGTACCGCGCCTCCAAGGCCATCCTGAAGGAGGCCGGCTACGTCGGCGCCGGCACCTGCGAGTTCCTCGTCGGCCAGGACGGCACCATCTCCTTCCTGGAGGTCAACACCCGCCTGCAGGTCGAGCACCCGGTCACCGAGGAGGTCACCGGCATCGACCTGGTCCGCGAGATGTTCCGCGTCGCCGACGGCGAACCGCTGGGCTACGACGACCCGCCGGTGCGCGGCCACTCCTTCGAGTTCCGCGTCAACGGCGAGGACCCCGGCCGGAACTTCCTGCCCGCCCCCGGCACCGTGACGAAGTTCGACCCGCCCACCGGTCCGGGCGTGCGCCTGGACGCCGGCGTGGAGTCCGGCAGTGTGATCGGCCCG
>NZ_JBXUOY010000402.1:0-3505 GCF_057196705.1 Streptomyces sp. ATLC9
GCCGCGGCCCAGGCCGGACTGCCGCCGTCGCGCCCCGCCCTGCGGAGGCTGGCCGCCGCGGCGCCGCCCCTCCCGGTGCCCTGGCCGGCCGAGGCCCGCGAGGAGTTCGTCACCCTCCTGGGAGCGGGCGAGGCCGCCGTCGGAGTGTGGGAGGCGCTGGACGCGGAGGGCCTGGTCACCGCCTGGCTGCCCGAGTGGGAGCGGGTGCGCTGCCGTCCGCAGCGCAATCCCGTGCACCGCTGGACCGTCGACCGCCATCTGATCGAGACCGCCGCACGGGCCGGTGCGCACGTCCGCCGAGTGCGCCGTCCCGACCTGCTGCTGGTCGCCGCGCTGCTGCACGACATCGGCAAGGGCCGGCCCGGCGACCACAGCGTCGCGGGCGAGGCGGTCGTACGCGACCTGGCCCCCCGGATGGGCTTCGACGCCGCGGACACCGCGGTCCTGGCCGCCGCCGTCCGCCACCACCTGCTGCTGGCCGAGACCGCCACCCGGCGCGACCTGGACGATCCGGCCACCGTACGCACCGTGGCCGACGCCGTCGGCGACACCGGGACGCTGGAGCTGCTGCACGCGCTCACCGAGGCCGACGCCCTGGCCACGGGGCCCGCGGCCTGGTCCACCTGGCGCGCGGGACTCGTGGCCGATCTGGTGAGGCGGACCGGCGCGGTGCTGGAGGGGAAGGCCGCGGGGACGGCGGAGGAGCGGGAGCGATCCGCCGTCCCCGCGGCCGCGGCCGAGCGGCTGGCCGCTGAGGCGTGGCGCACCGGCGGGCCGGTGCTCTCCCTGCGCACCCGGGCCGGGGCGGACCGGAGCGACCTGGCGGACCGGCCGGGTTCCGCCGAGGGGGAGGCGGGCCCGGAGCCGGTCGGCGTCGAACTGCTCCTCGCCCTGCCCGACCAGCCCGGCGTGCTGCCGGCCGCGGCCGGAGTCCTGGCCCTGCACCGCCTGACCGTACGCGCCGCGGACCTGTGCGCCGTCGACCCGCCCGGCCGGGGGCGGGTGCTGCTGCTGAGCTGGCGGGTGGCGGCCGAGTACGGATCGCTGCCGCAGGCCGCCCGGCTCCGCGCCGACCTGGCGCGAGCCCTGGAGGGTTCCCTGGACCTCCCCGCCCGGCTCGCCGAGCGCGAGCGGGCCCATCTGGACCGCGCCCGCCGGCGCGGAGCCGGGGCCCCGCCGCCGAAGGTGACCGTCGCCCCGGCCGGATCACGGCTGGCGACGGTCATCGAGGTGCGCGCCCAGGACGCCCCGGGGCTGCTGTACCGCATCGGACGGGCCCTGGAGGACGCCGGTGTCGCCGTGCGCAGCGCCCGCGTCGGCACCCTGGGCGCCAACGCGTTGGACGCCTTCTACGTCACCGGTCCCGACGGCGCCCCGCTGCCGCCGCGGGAGGCAGCCGGTCTCGCGGCGGAACTGGAGCGGGCCCTGGGCGGCTGACCGGACCGCGGGCGGGCGGATACTCTTGGAGGTCGACCGCCGACACCGCCACCAACGCGAAGGATCCGCGACCGACGTGTTCGACACTCTCTCCGATCGCCTCACAGCGACGTTCAAGAACCTCAGGGGCAAGGGCCGTCTGAGCGAGGCGGACATCGACGCCACGGCGCGCGAGATCCGTATCGCCCTGCTGGAGGCGGACGTCGCACTGCCCGTGGTGCGGGCCTTCATCAAGCAGGTCAAGGAACGCGCCCTCGGCGCCGAGGTCTCCAAGGCCCTGAACCCGGCCCAGCAGGTCATCAAGATCGTCAACGAGGAGCTGATCGGCATCCTCGGGGGCGAGACCCGCCGCCTGCGGTTCGCCAAGAACCCGCCGACGGTGATCATGCTCGCCGGTCTGCAGGGCGCGGGCAAGACCACGCTCGCGGGCAAGCTGGGCCGCTGGCTCAAGGCCCAGGGCCACACTCCGCTGCTGGTCGCCTGCGACCTGCAGCGCCCCAACGCCGTCAACCAGCTCACCGTCGTCGCCGAGCGCGCGGGCGTCGGGATCTACGCGCCCGAGCCGGGCAACGGCGTCGGCGACCCGGTGAAGGTCGCCGAGGACTCCATCGAGCACGCCCGCACCAGGCAGTACGACGTCGTCATCGTCGACACCGCCGGCCGTCTGGGCATCGACGCCGAGATGATGCGGCAGGCCGCCGACATCCGCGACGCCGTCCGCCCCGACGAGACCCTCTTCGTCGTCGACGCCATGATCGGCCAGGACGCGGTCAACACCGCCGAGGCGTTCCGCGACGGCGTCGGTTTCGACGGAGTGGTGCTCTCCAAGCTCGACGGCGACGCCCGCGGCGGTGCGGCCCTGTCGATCGCGCACGTCACCGGCCGCCAGATCATGTTCGCCTCCAACGGCGAGAAGCTGGACGACTTCGACGCGTTCCACCCGGACCGCATGGCGTCCCGCATCCTGGGCATGGGCGACGTCCTCAGCCTCATCGAGAAGGCCGAGCAGACCTTCAGCCGGCAAGAGGCCGAGCAGATGGCCGCCAAGCTGGCCAAGGGGCCCAAGGAGTTCACCCTCGACGACTTCCTGGCACAGATGGAGCAGGTCCGCAAGATGGGCTCCATCTCCAAGCTGCTGGGGATGATGCCCGGCATGGGGCAGATCCGGGAGCAGATCAACGACATCGACGAGCGTGACGTGGACCGCACCGCCGCGATCATCAAGTCGATGACCCCGGCCGAGCGCACCGACCCCACGATCATCAACGGCTCGCGGCGGGCCCGTATCGCCCGCGGTTCCGGCGTGGACGTCAGCGCGGTGAAGAACCTCGTGGAGCGCTTCTTCGAAGCCCGCAAGATGATGTCGAGGATGGCCCAGGGCGGCATGCCGGGGATGCCCGGGATGCCGGGCATGCCGGGAGTGGGCGGCGCCCGGAAGAAGGGCAAGCAGCAGAAGAAGGCCAAGGGCAAGCAGCGCTCGGGCAACCCGATGAAGCGCAAGGCCGAGGAGCAGGCCGTGGCCGAGCGCCGCGCCGCTGGCCAGGGCGGCGCCTTCGGGCTGCCCGGCGGCCAGGGGCCGGAGGACTTCGAGCTGCCCCAGGAGTTCAAGGACATGCTCCCGCCCAAGTGACGAGGGCCGCACGCTCCGCACGCGCGACCCGGCCGGGCGGTGTTCCGGGGCCGGGCGCCGGGCCCTCCGCGGGCCGGGTACCCGGACCCGGAGCGTCCGCCGCCCGTGGGCGGCGGCGCCCTCAGGCCATGGCGACCACGTAGCGGAACAGGTTCTGCATCCACACCGTGCTGTCCGGCCGTACGTGCGGGCGCAGCGCCTCGGCCAGTTCCTTGGCGACCTGCTCCTCGTCGGTCGCCCGGACGGCCGCGTCGTACAGCCCGGTCGAGAGCAGTCCGCGCACCGCGCTGTCCAGGTCGGCGTAGCCGAAGGGGCATGCGACCCGGCCCGAGCCGTCGGGGCGCAGCCCGGCCCGCCGGGCCAGGTCCTCCAGATCGTCCCGGCCGCCCGGCCGCCAGCCCCGGCCCGCCGCGCGCTCCGGCTCGGCCAGGCGTTGGG
>NZ_JBXUOY010000403.1:0-3497 GCF_057196705.1 Streptomyces sp. ATLC9
CCCCCGCGCGCGCCGCCCCCCCCCCCCCCCCCCCCCCCCCCCCCCCCCCCCCCCCCCCCCCCCCCCCCCCCCCCCCGGTGTGCGCGCCGGGCTACGACCGGCGGGCCGAGGTGACGCGGTAGACGTCGTAGACGCCCTCCACCCCGCGCACCGCCTTCAGCACGTGGCCCAGGTGCTTGGGGTCGCCCATCTCGAAGGTGAAACGGGAGATGGCCACCCGGTCCCGGGAGGTCTGGACGGCCGCGGAGAGGATGTTGACGTGCTGGTCGGACAGCACCCGGGTGACGTCCGACAGCAGCCGGGAGCGGTCCAGCGCCTCGACCTGGATGGCGACCAGGAAGACCGAGGACTGGGTCGGCGCCCACTCGACCTCCAGCATCCGCTCCGGCTCGCGCGAGAGCGAGTCGACGTTGACGCAGTCGGCGCGGTGGACGGAGACCCCGTTGCCGCGGGTGACGAACCCGAGGATCGGGTCGCCGGGCACGGGGGTGCAGCAGCGGGCCAGTTTGACCCACACGTCCTCCACACCCTTGACGATCACGCCCGGGTCCGCGCTGGAGCGCCGCTTGGCGCGACGGCGCATGGGCGGGGCGGTCTCGGCGATGTCCTCGTTGGCGGCCTCCTCGCCGCCGATGGCCTGGATCAGCTTCTGGACGACGTTCTGCGCGGAGACGTGGCCCTCGCCGATCGCGGCGTAGAGCGCCGAGATGTCCGGGTAGCGCATCTCGTGCGCCTGGGTGACCAGGGAGTCGCCGGTGAGGATGCGCTGGATCGGCAGGTTCTGCTTGCGCATGGCCCGCACGATGGCGTCCTTGCCCTGCTCGATGGCCTCCTCGCGGCGCTCCTTGGAGAACCAGGCGCGGATCTTGTTGCGGGCGCGCGGCGACTTGACGAAATTCAGCCAGTCGCGGGAGGGGCCCGCTCCGGGCGACTTGGAGGTGAAGACCTCCACCAGGTCGCCGTTGTCCAGGGTGGACTCCAGCGGCACCAGGCGCCCGTTGACGCGTGCGCCGATGGTGCGGTGGCCGACCTCGGTGTGGACGGCGTAGGAGAAGTCCACCGGGGTGGCGCCCGCCGGGAGCGCTATGACGTCGCCCTTGGGTGTGAAGACGAAGACCTCGTTGCGCGAGAGGTCGAAGCGCAGCGACTCCAGGAACTCGCCCGGGTCCTCGGTCTCCTTCTGCCAGTCCAGCAGCTGCCGCAGCCACGCCATGTCGTTGACGGCGTCGCCCTTCTTCGCGGGCGCGTCGGTGCGGACCTTGGAGGCGCCGGCGACGGCCTCCTGCTTGTACTTCCAGTGCGCGGCGATGCCGTACTCGGCGCGGCGGTGCATGTCGTAGGTGCGGATCTGCAGCTCGACCGGCTTGCCGCCCGGCCCGATGACCGTCGTGTGCAGCGACTGGTACATGTTGAACTTGGGCATCGCGATGTAGTCCTTGAACCGCCCCGGCACCGGGTTCCACCGGGCGTGGACGGTCCCCAGCGCCGCGTAGCAGTCGCGGACGGTGTCGACCAGGACGCGGATGCCCACCAGGTCGTAGATCTCGGCGAAGTCGCGGCCCCGCACGATCATCTTCTGGTAGACGCTGTAGTAGTGCTTGGGGCGGCCGGTGACGGTCGCCTTGATGCGGGCGCCGCGCAGGTCGGCCTGGACCTCGTCGATGACGGTCGCCAGGTACTCGTCGCGCTTGGGCGCGCGCTCGGCGACCAGGCGGACGATCTCGTCGTACATCTTGGGGTAGAGGATCGCGAAGGCGAGGTCCTCCAGCTCCCACTTGATGGTGTTCATGCCCAGGCGGTGGGCGAGCGGAGCATAGATCTCCAGCGTCTCGCGGGCCTTCTGCTCCTGCTTCTCCCGCTTGAGGTAGCGCATGGTGCGCATGTTGTGCAGACGGTCGGCGAGCTTGATGACCAGTACCCGGGGGTCCTTGGCCATGGCGACGACCATCTTGCGGACCGTCTCGGCCTGGGCCGCCTCGCCGAACTTGACCTTGTCCAGCTTGGTGACGCCGTCCACCAGCAGGGCCACCTGGTCGCCGAAGTCGCGGCGCAGGGTGTCCAGGCCGTACTCGGTGTCCTCGACCGTGTCGTGCAGCAGCCCCGCCATCAGGGTGGCCGGGTCCATGCCCAGCTCGGCGAGGATGGTGGTGACGGCCAGCGGGTGGGTGATGTACGGGTCGCCGCTCTTGCGCTTCTGCCCCCGGTGCCACCGCTCGGCGACCTGGTAGGCGCGCTCGATCTGTCGCAGCGTGGCGGTGTCGGCCTTGGGGTCGTTGCTCCGGACGATCCGCAGCAGCGGTTCCAGCACGGGGTTGTAGGGACTGGAGCGCTGGACGCCCAGACGGGCCAGACGGGCACGGACCCTGTTGGAGGAGCCCGAGCGCCCGGAGACGCCCGAGACGGCGCGAGTGGCCGAGACCTTTTCCCGGGAGGCCGCGTCGTCGCGTTTCCCGCCTGTCGGCGAAACGGTGGACGGAGACGGCCTGGGTGCGCCGCCGCGCTTCCCCGCCGCGGTGGCGCCCGCCGCCGAGGACTTCGCCGGCCTGCCGGCGTCCTGCTGCTGCGCTGCGGTGAGCGGCTTGGCCTCGTCTGGCAAGGGCAACTCCTCGGTGGGCCCCTCCTCGCCGGCCACGGCGTGCGGAGGGCTGTTCCGGCCGGGAACGGGCCGGACTGCCATGGTAGCCACCCCGGCCCCGAACGAGCCGGGCGCAGGTGCGGGGTGGCGTCGGATGTCCTCGAGGGTGTCACAGGCGGAGGGCCGGACGCGACGGAGGGGACGGCCCGGAGTGCTCCGGGCCGTCCCCTCCGCGAGGTCGGTGCCACCGCGGCACCGGCTGCTCTCAGACGGTGATCACCACATCCAGCGGAGCGCCTTCCAGCGCGGCCTCCAGCCTGGTCCGGCCGGGCAGGAAGCCCAGCTCCATCAGGACCGCGACCCCGGCGACCCGCGCTCCGGAACGGCGGATCAGGCGCAGCGACGCCTCGGCGGTGCCGCCGGTGGCCAGCACGTCGTCGATCACCAGCACCCGGTCCCCGGGGGTGAGGTCCTCGGCGTGGATCTCGATCTCGGCGCTGCCGTACTCCAGCTCGTACGCCTGCGACAGGGTGGCGCCGGGCAGCTTGCCCGCCTTGCGCACCGGGATGAAGCCGACGCCCGCCCGCACCGCGGCCGGGGCGGCCAGGATGAAGCCGCGCGCCTCCAGTCCCACCACCTTGGTGGCGCCGCGCTCCCGGGCGAGGCCGGCCAGCACGTCGGTGAGGGCGGTGAAGGCCTCGGGGTCGGCCAGGAGCGGGGTGATGTCCTTGAACAGCACTCCCGGCTTGGGGTAGTCGGGCACGTCACGGATTCTGCTGAGCAGCAGGCCGCGCAGCCTCTCGAAGTCGGCGGTGACGGAGATCACCGGATCACCGCCCCCGTCCGGAGGCGCGCCCGCGGCTGCCGGGCTCCGGCGAGCGGGGCCCGCCGACGGATCCGGCCGTCGCGGCGGGCCCGGCGG
>NZ_JBXUOY010000404.1:0-3391 GCF_057196705.1 Streptomyces sp. ATLC9
GGTGATCAGCTGGGGCAGGGCAAGGAGAACGCCCGCAACTTCCTGCGTGACAATCCGGATCTGGCCGACGAGATCGAGAAGAAGATCAAGGAGAAGCTCGGCATCGGGGCGCGAACGCGGGAGGGGAGTGAGGCGGAGCCCGAGGCGGACGCCATCCGCACCCTCGCCGCCGGGTTCTGACCCGCCGCACCGTTCCCTCCCGCCCCCCGGAACCCCGGTCCCCGCCCGGCAGGGCTCAGCCGGCCTGGGCCGCCGGCTCCCTGCCGGTCTCCCCTCCGGTCTTCGGGGCACCGTCACCGTCCACGGGCCGCCGCTCCGGGCCGTCCGAGTCACGGGCACCGGTGTCACCGGCGGACTCCTCGGCCAGCCGCTCCATACCGCTGGTGGTCCTCAGCGGCTTCTCCTTGATGAACACGACGGCGACCAGGGCCAGCAGGGCGAAGGGCGTCGCGATGAGGAAGAGGTCCGCGGTGGCGACGCCGTAGGCGTGCTCCACGATCGCCCGGATCGGCGCGGGCAGGGCGGTGACATCGGGGACACCGCCCTCCGCGCCGCCGGGGGCCTGGGCCCCGGCGGCGGGAACGCCCGCCTGCTCCAGCCCCCGGGCCATCTCGGTCGCGACCCGGTTGGCCAGGATCGCGCCGAGCACGCTGGTGCCGATCGTGCCGCCCATGCTGCGGAAGAAGGAGAGCACGGAGGTCGCGGCGCCCAGCTCGGCGGCGGGGACGTCGTTCTGCGCGGCCAGGACCAGGTTCTGCATCAGCATGCCGACGCCGACGCCGAGCACCGCCATGTAGACGCTCAGCAGGCCGAAGCCCGTGCCGGAGTCGATCGTGGAGAGCAGCCCGAGACCTGCGGCCATGGTGATCGCGCCCGCCACCAGGTACACCTTCCACCTGCCGGTGGCGCTGATGATCTGGCCGGCGACGGTGGAGGAGACCAGCAGACCCAGGATCATCGGCAGGCTCATCAGACCGGCGACGGTCGGGGACTTGCCCAGGGAGATCTGGAAGTACTGGGAGAGGAAGACGGTGCCGCCGAACATGGCCACGCCCACCAGCAGGCTGGCGACGGTGGTCAGGGTCACGGTGCGGTTGCGGAAGATGTCCAGCGGGATGACCGGCTCGGGCACCCGCGACTCGACGTGGACCGCGGCGATCAGCAGCGCCGCGCCGCCACCGGTCAGAACGGCGGTCTGCCAGGAGGCCCAGTCGAACTGGTTCCCGGCCAGCGAGGTCCAGATGAGCAGCGCGCAGACGCCGGCGACGATCAGGAAGGCGCCCAGGAAGTCGATCTTCACCTCGCGCCGGACCGTGGGCAGCCGCAGGGTGCGCTGCAGCAGCACGATCGCCAGCAGCGCGAACGGCACGCCGATGAAGAAGCACCAGCGCCACCCCAGCCACGAGGTGTCCACCAGGACACCGCCGATCAGCGGCCCGGCCACGGTGCCGGCGGCGAAGACGGCGCCGAAGATGCCCGCGTACTTGCCCAGCCTGCGGGGCGGGATGACGGCGGCCATCACCACCTGCGCCAGGGCGGTGAGACCGCCCGCGCCGATGCCCTGGACGACCCGGCTGAAGATCAGCAGCTCGACGCCCTGGGAGAAACCGGCCAGCAGTGAGCCGACCACGAACATGCCCAGGGAGAGCTGCAGCAGCAGCTTCTTGTTGTACAGGTCGGACAGCTTGCCCCACAGCGGCACGGTCGCCGTCATGGCCAGCAGCTCGGAGGTGACGACCCAGGTGTAGGAGGACTGGCTGGCTCCCAGGTCGGTGATGATCCGGGGCAGCGCGTTGGCCACCACGGTGCCCGCCAGGATGGCGACGAACATGCCGGCCATCAGGCCGGACATGGCCTGGAGTATCTGCCGGTTGGTCATGGGTGTGGATGATGGCGCCTGGCCGGGCGCCTGCGATGCGGTCACAACGTCCCTCTCCGGGGCTCTCAGGGGCTCATGGATCGCTCATGCGGGCACGGAGCGCGCGGGGCCTTGCCAGGAAGAGGTGCCGGGGCGTTCCGTGCCGGGCGGGGAGCGGGGCGGGTCAGCGCCGCGGGTTCTCGCCGGACGGCGCCGGCAGTCCGGCGGCCAGGTGCTCGAAGACCTGCCGGAAGACGTCGGTGAAGGCCACCCGGTCCTGCCGTGCGCACCAGTGCTCGACGGCGACCCGGACGGCGGTGCCGCCGACGGCGGCCAGCAGCCGCGGATACAGGTCCAGCGCCCTGCGCCGTTCCTCCTCGGGAGCGGAGGGAACCGGGCCGGGGGCGGTGGCGGGACCGCCTGCGAGGCGCTCGGCGAGCGCCTCGGCCAGGCCGAGCTCGTCGGCCAGGTGCGCGGCGAGACTGCGGGCGAGCAGATGTGGTGATGCGCTCAGCACCCTGGCATGGAGATCCCACACCTCGTGGCGTTGCTCGATCTCCGCCAGCTCCGCCGCCATGGCCTCGCGCAGCGCCTCCAGCGGCGAGAGACCGGCCGGTGCCCGGAGGACTCCGCGACGGACCCGCGCGCCCGATTCCGCGTCGACCATGACGAAGGCGTCGTCGCGGGAGTCGAAGTAGTTGAAGAACGTCCGGGGGGAGACGCCGGCCGCCTCGCTGATGGCCTCGACGGTGATGTGTTCCGCCCCGTGCTCCGCCGCGAGCCGCACCGCCGCTTCCGTGAGAGCGGCGCGCGTGGCCCGCTTCTTGCGCTCCCGCAGCCCACTTCCTGCTGCCTTCTTGTCCGACACATCTTGCATGATAAGCAAAAATGCATGCTCTGTAAAAAATTATTTCCGTCCGGTCCGCCTGCCCGTCCCGTCCGCCTCCTCGCGGCCTCCCGGCGGCCCGCCGGCCCCCGGACGGGGGCCTCGCGCGCTCCGGTTCGCGCGGGATGCGGGCCGGATGCCGGGGCCCGTGCCCCCGCGAAACCTCATGGCTTCCTTAGGGCTTCCTGAAGAAGCCCTTGCCACGTGCCCCGCGGGCCCCGGACCTGCCTAGGCTCTCGCCCAACCCCCTCCGAGGACCCCGGGCCGACCGATCCCCGACCGACTTCCCGAGGTGCCGTCCGTATGAGCTCCCGCCGAGCCGGCCGTCCCCGCCACCGCTCCCACGCCCGTACCAGGAGCACCCCGCCGGCGCGCGACGTCGTTCTCGCGCTCAGCGTGGTCACCATGGCGGCGGGCGCCGGTCTCACCGTGGTCGCGGGCGGAGGACAGCAGGGACCGGCCGACCGCGTGGCGGCGGACAAGGCCGGCTCCGCGCACGGCACCGCCGGCGGCGCCGCCCCGTCCGCCCCACCCGGCCCGGAGGAGCGCGCGTCCGCCTCGCCCGACGCCGACAGGACCGGCAGGCCGGGGTAATCCGGGGTGGCGGAGGGGGGGGGGGGCGGCGCGCGGCGGGCGGGCCCCCCCGT
>NZ_JBXUOY010000405.1:0-3289 GCF_057196705.1 Streptomyces sp. ATLC9
CCCGCCCGCCGCCCGCCCACACCCCCGCCCCCCCCCCGCCCCCGCGGCGCGGGGCGTGCCCCGCCCCCCCCCCCGCACAGGGACTCTCAGGACACGTCCCAGCGTCCCCGCTGGCGTGCGAGCGCCCGGCCGACGGCCCGCGCGCCGTCGGGGAAGGCGCCGGGGTCGGGCCCCGAGTAGTTGAGCCGGAGGTAGGCCCCGGTCGGTTCGGCGGGAAACCACTCCCCGCCGGGGGCGACGAGGACTCCGTCGCCCTCGCAGTCCCGTACGAGCCGCGCCAGGTCGGTGGTGTCCGGCAGCCGGACCCAGATGTTCAGCCCTCCCTGCGGTACCGCTTCCAGACGGGCGGCGGGGGCGTGCTCCCGGAGCGAGTCGACGAGGAGGTCCCGGCGGGCGGCGAGCTGGTGGCGGAGGCTTCGAAGGTGTGTGCGCCAGGCGGGCTGGGTGACGACGTCGAGTGCGGCGGCCTGGAGGACTCCGCTGACGTACATCGACTCGGCCTGGGCGTCGGCGAGGATGCGCGTCCGGGCCGGGCCCCGGGCGACGACCCCGGCGATGCGGACGGCCGGGGAGACGCTCTTGGTCAGGGAGCGCAGGTAGACGACGTGTCCGCCGTCGTCGCGGGCGGCGACCGGGACCGGGTCGGCGCCGATGCCGAAGTCGTGCGCCCAGTCGTCCTCGATCAGGAACGCGCCGTGCACGCGTACGGCGTCGAGGACCCGGTCGGCCAGGCCGGGCGACCACCGGGCGCCGGTGGGGTTGGCGAAGTTCGGCTGTGCGTAGAACGCGCGGGCTCCGGTCCGCTCGAACGCCCGCGCCAGTTCCTCCGGGTCGGGGCCGTGCGCCCCGCTGGGGACGGGTACGACCTGTACGCCCGCCTGCGCGGCGGCGAGGATCGCGCCCCAGTAGGTGGGCGACTCCACCAGCAGCGGGCGGCCCGCGCCGACGAGGGCGCGGAAGGCGGCGCCCAGCCCGCTCTGGCTGCCGGGGAGGACGACGACGTCGCCCGGTGTCGGCGGCGTCGTGCCGGCCGGCGTCACCGCGCCGAGTTCGGCCGCGAACCATGCCTGGAGTTCGGGCAGTCCCGCGGCCGGGGGACGGCTGACGGCCGCGTCGCCGCGGGCCGCACGGGTGAACGCGGCCCGGACCAGGCGCTCGGGCAGCAACTCGCGGTCCGGATAACCCGAGTGAAGCGCGATCACGTCGTTCGGGGTGGTCCGCAGTGCCGTGGACAGCCGCGGTGCGCGGTTGCGCGGCGCCCCGAGCGCCGCGGTCTGCCACCCGTAGTCGTTCGGGCGGGCCACGCGGATCGCGCGGACGAAGGTCCCCACGCCCGGGCGGCTCTCCACCATCCCCCGCGCCGCCAGGGTCCGCAGCGCCTTCTGGACCGTGACGGGACTCGCCCCGTAACGGGCGACCAGTGTGCGCGTGGAGGGCAGTCGCGCACCGGGGGCGGCCGAGGCGATCCATTCGCGGAGATCGGCGACGATCCGCGAACTGCTATCGTTATCCATGAAAGACAACAGTAGCGCTACTATCCTGAAAACCCAGGCGCTATCCCCGCCTCGCACCGGTCTCGGGTGGGGTCTGCTCGGGGTCGGAGCGTTCTCGTTCACCGTCCCGTTCACCCGGGCCGCCGTCGAGGGCGGCGGGATGTCACCGCTGTTCGTCGGCTCCGGCCGTGCGGTGGTCGCCGCGCTGCTGGCGGCCGCCGCGCTGGCGGTCACACGGCAGCGCCTGCCCCGCGGCGCCCAGTGGGGCCGCCTGGCGGTCGTCGCCGGCGGTGTGGTCGTCGGCTTCCCCCTGCTGACCTCCTACGCCCTGACCACCGCCTCGGCCGGCCACGGCGCCGTCGTGATCGCGCTCCTGCCGGCCGTGACCGCGGTGATGGCCGTGCTCCGCGGGCACGAACGCCCCCCTGCCCCGTTCTGGGCCATGGCGGCCGCCGGCGCGGCCGCCGCGGTCGTGTTCACCTCGCTGCGGGGAGGCGGGCTCGGCTGGTTCGGCGGGCTCCACTGGCCCGATCTGCTCCTGCTCGGCGCCGTCGCCGCGGCCGGCGCCGGCTACGCGGAGGGCGGGATCCTCGCCCGTGAACTCGGCGCCTGGCAGACCATCTCCTGGGCTCTCGTCCTCTCCGCGCCGCTGATGGCGGCCCTCACCGTCCTCTCGGTCCTCTCGCACCCCCCGGCCGGGGGTCCGGCCGAGTGGTCCGCGTTCGCCTACCTCGGCGTGGTGAGCATGTTCCTCGGCTTCTTCGCCTGGTACCGGGGACTCGCGATCGGCCCGATGGCGCAGGTCGGCCAGGTACAGCTCGTCCAGCCCGTGATGAGCCTGTGCTGGGCCGCGCTGCTCCTGCGCGAGCAGATCACCTGGTCCACCGCCCTCGGCGGCATCGCCGTGATCGCCTGTGCCGGTGCCACCGTGCGCACCCGGTCGGGGCGCACCGCCGGCTCGGCCTGAGGCCCCTGCCCGACCCGCCCGTTTCACCGCGGGCCGCGGCGTGCCGTACAGTGGGGGCACCGCCGCGGGGTGGAGCAGCTCGGTAGCTCGCTGGGCTCATAACCCAGAGGTCGCAGGTTCAAATCCTGTCCCCGCTACTGGAAGGTCCGGCCCCGGTGCACTTCGCACCGGGGCCGGACCGCTTCCGTGCCCGTGGACGCCGCGCCGCTACCGGCCGGTGCCGAAGTTCTGGGTCCACCACGGGCCGCCGTCGCCGAAGTGGACGCCGACGCCAAGCTCCTCGAAGGCGCAGTTGAGTATGTTCGCGCGGTGGCCGGGACTGTTCATCCACGCTTTCATGACCGAGGCGGCGTCCGGCTGCCCCTGGGCTATGTTCTCGCCCAGGTTGCTCCAGGCATACCCGGCCGCCTCGACCCGGTCGGCCATCGTGGATCCGTCGGGCCCGGTGTGGGACAGCACACCGGAGGCGGCCATGGTCTCGCTGTAGTCGTCCGCGGCCCGTGCCAGCCGGGCGTCGGCGGTGACCGGGCGGCAGCCGGCGGCGGCCCGTTCCTCGTTGACGAGTGAGAGCACCCGCGCCCGCGGTCCGCTGTCCCCCGGGGCCGGGTCCGCCCCGGGCGCGCCTGCCGCGTCTCCCCCGTCACCGGCTCCGGTGGCGCCCCCGGAGCCGGCCGTACGGCTCTGCTCACCCCTGGCCGCCCTGTCCGGTTCCGCGCCATCGGCGGAGGCGGACGCGGGCGCGGAGGGGGGGGGGGCTGCGGGGGGGCCGGCCCCCCCGGCGGGGGCCCCCCCCCCCCCCCCGCCCCCCGTTCCCCGCGCGCCGCGGCCG
>NZ_JBXUOY010000406.1:0-3279 GCF_057196705.1 Streptomyces sp. ATLC9
GAAACCGCAGGTCAGCCCGACGATACGAGCCCGGGAAAACCGTGAAACGTATCGAGACCCTCACCGAACATGCCCGCTTGAAACGGCTCAGAGGTTAAACGCCAAGCTGAGGATCGCTGCTCGCCGGGTGAGCTGCGCGCGCACCCGGTGGGCATCGACCGCCACCGTGTACCTGCGCTACGCCGAGCTGGACCTGAGGGACGTGGTCCTGGAATACCCAGTGGTGGTCACCGCCCGCCCCACCCTCTTCTCTGCCGTCTACTCGGACGATCCGCTGGCGGAGGCCGAGCTGTCCGGCCAAGACGCCAGCGTGCGCCTGATCTCGCTGGGCGGGGTGGACGCCGCTCACCTGGCCCTGCACGATGTCGACCTGAGCGGGTGCTGGTTCGCCGGCGCCGTCCACCTCGACCAGTTGAAGGTCGACGGCTGGTGCACCTTCGCCCTCGCCCCCACCGGCTGGGACCGGCGCTTCCCCTGGCGATGGAGCCGCCGCGACACCCTGGCCGAGGAGCACCACTGGCGGGTCCGCACCGCCCGCCACCCCGACCGGGCCACCGCCCGAGGCTGGGCGCCCCCACCCGAGGACGCCCCCGAGCTGCGGCCGGCGGCAGTAGCCGCGCTGTACCGGCAACTGCGCAAGTCCCTGGAAGACGGCAAGAACGAGCCCGGAGCGGCCCACTTCTACTAGGGCGAGTGCGAGATGCGCCGCCACGACACCGACAACACCTCCCTGGCCGAGCGAGCCCTGCTGACCGCCTACTGGGCCGTCTCCGGGTATGGGCTGCGCGCCTCCCGCGCACTGGCCTGGCTGGGGGCGGCGATGGCCGCCACGATCGCGGTGATGGTGCTGTGGGGTCTACCGCAAGACGATCCGAAGGCGACCAGCATCGGCACACTCACCGGGCGCAGCATCACCATGACCACCGACACCCTCAGCCCGGCCAACCCCACCGGACCACTGGCCGAACGCGTCACTACCGAACGGTTCGAGAAGGCCCTGCGGACGGTGATCAACTCGGTGGTGTTCCGCTCCTCCGGCCAGAACCTGACCACCACCGGCACCTACACCGAGATGGCTTCCCGGCTGGTCGAGCCCGTCCTCCTCGGTCTGGCGGTCCTGGCCGTCCGCAGCCGCGTCAAACGCTGACCGGCTCAGCCGCCGGGCGGTCACCGGGGGGCCACCGCCCCGGGGCTGTCCCGGGACGCCCGTACCAGCGCCTGGTCGACCAGTCGGGACGTGAACAGGCGGAGGGTGTCCCGCATCCCCCGGTACGCGATCGACGCGGTCACCAAGTCCGGACCAGACAGCGCGGCCGACCGCAACGCCACCACCGTATCCCGGGGGATGTCCTCCACCGGCACCGGCTCCCGTACCCCCGGCACCCCACTGCCGGGCTCGGCGCCGATCAGGTGATCCTCTACGACGACGCCCCGCCCGGCGACGAAGAGCGCGACCGGTGCGCCGCCAACCGACTGTATGACCGGGCCGGTTTCACACCGAGGCCGACCGGCTGCACTCCTTCACCCGCCGCCCCTGAACCCCGTCAGAGGCGGCGCTGAACCCGGTCACACCCCGGACACCGGCAGATCAGCCGACTTACGATTCGATCTGCGCTCCCTTCGGCTGCGTACGGTCCGGTCGGCGGTGTCCACGGGCGGAGGCCGGTGCCCTCCCGTATCGGCGGAGGGCACCGGCCCCGTGTCGTCCCTGTTGCCAGCTCGCCTACTTGAGGTAGGCGAGGCCGTCGGTGGTGATGGTGGGCCGGCCCTTGGTGCCGACGACCACGATCTTCACCGTGTGCTTGCCGCTGCTCGCCCAGGACTTGGTCCAGATCGCCTGGCGGTACTTGGTGGTGGCCGACTTCAGGTCCACCGTCTTGACCTTGACGCCGTCGACGTAGACGTACGCCTGACCGGAGGAGGAGGCGCGGGAGACCACCCAGGCGACCGAGCGTCCGGTGAAGGTCCAGGTCAGCGAGGCGTTCTTGGCGGAGCTGGAGTAGGACTTCCCGCCCAGGTAGCTGCTGGAGGACTTGGTGCTCCAGGTGCCGGACTTCTTCGCCGAGGACTCCTGGAGGATCACCGGGGTGCCGGTCACCGAGGCGGTGGCGGCGTTGCCGGCCTGGTCGCGGGCGGTCAGCGACCAGGCGGTGGCGGTGCCGGACCTGGCGGTGTGGGAGGCGCTGGTGGTGGTCGGCCCGTAGGTCCTGGCCACCGGCTTGGTCAGCTTCACCTCCTTCAGCGCGGCGTTGTCGGACGCCTTCCAGCGCAGGGTGAGGGGGACGGCGCCGGTGTTGACCGTGCCGGTGCGCAGGGTGAGGTTCGGTTTGGTGGTGAAGGCGGGCGCGGTGGTCTCGGCGACCACGGTGGCGGCCGCGCTGGTGGCGGACTTGCCGGAGACGTGGATGGCGCGGACGGCGACGGTGTGGGTGCCCGCGGCCAGAGTCGCCTTGGCCGAGCCGGCGGTGTTCGCGGCGGTGGCGGCGACCTTGCCGTCCACCAGCAGCTCGTACCGGGTGAGCAGGGTGGCGGGGGTGCTCGCCTTCCAACCCACGGTGACGGCGGCCCTGGTGTAGTAGGTGGTGCCCGCCTTTCCGGCGCCGGTGACGGAGGTGAGGGTCAAGCCGGTGGGGGGCCCGGCGGCGTAGGTGCGGAGGGTGGGCAGCTGGCCCTGGAGCCGGTCGCCGGGGCACTGGGTGTTGTAGCCGTCGCGGTGGCCGTGGATCGCGGGGAAGGACAGCCTGGCGCCCTTGGCCCAGGTCTTTCCCGCGTAGTTGCGGCCGGAGTCACCGGCGGTGAGGGTGACGGTGGCGGACGGGGCGACGCCGTACTGGCCCAGCTTCCAGGCGGCGATCCGGGCCACCGAGGTCAGCGCGGCGGTGGAGGCGGCGGTGTCGGTGTAGGTGCCCAGGATCGAGATGCCGGTGGTCTCGGAGTTGAAGCCGTAGGCGTGCGCGCCCATCACCGGGCGGTCCATACCGCCCTTGCGGCCCTCGTAGATCTTTCCGCACTTGTCGACCAGGAAGTTGTAGCCGATGTCCTTCCAGCCCAGCGTTTTGACGTGGTACGCGTAGATGCCGCGCACCACCGCCGGGGCCTGGTCGCAGGTGTAGGAGTTGGACTCGGCGGTGTGGTGCACGACCACCGCCTTGATCTTGCCGTCGGGCAGGTAGTACTCCAGTGCGGTTTCGTGATCTATCCAGCGGGTTCGTCGACGGATCGTCGTCGGTAGTGGCTGTGTCGGGCTGTTGCCTGGTGGCGTCTGCGCCAGATTGACCA
>NZ_JBXUOY010000407.1:0-3246 GCF_057196705.1 Streptomyces sp. ATLC9
GGGATCGACTGGACGGTCTCGGCCGACTCGACGATCAACCGGGCCCACCAGCACGCCACGAACACGGCCCGGCCGGAGACGGACACCAGCGCCGCCATCCGCCGCAGCAAGGACGAGACTCCTGCCACCGGGGGCGAACCCGCCGGCCACGCCATAGGCCGATCCCGTGGCGGCCTGACCACCAAGATCCATCACGCCGTGGACGGCAACGGCCGCCCGCTGGCCGTCGTAGTCACCCCTGGCCAGGTCCACGACGCACAGGTCCTCTCTCTTGCTGGACGACATCCGAGTCCCGCGACTCGGCCCTGGCAGGCCGCGCACCACACCGGAGGCGCTGCTCGCAGACAAGGCGTACTCCTCCAAGCAGGTCCGCGCAGACCTCGCGGTCCGTGGCATCCGCACGGTGATCCCCGAGCGCACCGATCAACAGGCCAACCGCAAGAGGAAGGGCCGCAGCGGTGGACGGCCCCGGACTCTGGACACCGAGACCTACAAGCGCAGGAACGTCGTGGAACGATCGTTCAGCCTGCTCAAGCAGTGGCGGAGCCTGGCCACCCGTTACGGCAAACTCGCGATCGTCTACCGCTCCGCAGCCATGCTGGCAGCGGTCATCGCCTGGCTACGGAGTTGAGAGACACGACCTAAAGCGTGTTGCAGAAGGCTGTGAGCAGGCAGGGTGAGCTGCGATTCGGTTTCGTGTTGATCATGCGGCGAGTGCGAGGTTGTGCATGCGGGCGACGGCCTGGACCGCGTAGTGGAGGCCGTCGCCGCGCTGTCGGCAGTCGCGGAGGATCCTGTAGTTCTTCATGCGGGCGAAGGTGTGCTCGACCCGGGCCCGTACCCGGCGGTGCTCGGCGTTGTCCGCCTCCTCGCCCGCCAGTAGGGCCCGTCCGGGGCGTTTGCGGTGCGGCACGATCAGCCCGGTGTTGATGTACGCCCCGTCGCCCAGCACCGCCACCCCCTGGCAGTGCTCGGCCAGGCCGGAGGAGCGCCAGGCCCGCGCATCGGCGGTGGTGCCGGGCACCGGCCGGGCTGCGGCGACCACCAGCCGGGTGTCGGCGTCGATGATGACCTGCACGTTCGCCGAGAACCGGTAGTTGCGGGAGGATGCTCCGACCTTGCGGTCGCGCACCGGGATCAGGGTGCCGTCCACGATCCACAGCCGGTCGGCGGCATCGGCCGACCGGGTTACCGGCTCGATGGCCAGCAGCGGTCGCAGTCGCTGGATGACCCGGCACACCGTGGCCGGCGAGACCCCGAACAGCGGCGCGAGCTGCCGCATGGTGAGGTTCGTGCGGTAGTACACCGCGACCAGCAGCACCCGGTCGGCCAGCGGCAGACACCACGGACGGCCGATCCGCGGCCCCTCGCCACCCCGCTCCCGCACCGCTTTCAACAGCCGCTCGAACTGCCGCATCCGCAGCCCCGTGAACGTTTCCACCCACACCGGCTCAGCCCTCAACACCCCACGCATACAGGCAAAATGCCCGGATCACAGCCTTCTGCAACACGCTTTAGTCCGCCGCCGGGCCGGTTCCGGCGCGGGGCCCGGGCCCCCGTTCGGACTGGGCCGGGACACAGGGCGCCTCGTGCCCCTCGGCCGGCCGGTCCAGCCGGTCCAGCAGCGCCGTGCGCTCGGCGTCGAAGGCGGGGTCGGCCTGGTAGTCGCCGTGCCCCAGGATCGGTGCGGGCAGCGGATGTTCGGGGGTACGCCCGTAGTGCAGCGGGTCTCTCAGCGGGCCGCGGTCCACCTCCTGGTCGCCGTCCTCCCCCGGCATCACCGGGCCGCCGATCGGGTCGGTCAGGCGCCACAGGTTCCGCCAGCAGTCCACCTCCTCGCCGAGCGCCCGCATGGAGGCGGGGCCGAAGCAGGCCGGGAACCAGCGTCCGTAGAGCCGCTCCAGCGGGGATCCGTAGGTGAGCAGGGCGACCCGTCCGCGGGCGCCGGGGTCGAGCTGCCAGACGGCGGCGGCCGCCAGCACACTGCCCTGGGAGTGCCCGGAGATCACCAGCCGGCCGCCGGTGCGCGCGGTCCAGGTGCACATCCGCCAGGTGAGGTCCGGCACCGCGCGTTCGGCGTAGCAGGGCGGCGCGAAGGGGTGGGCGGCCCGCGGCCAGAAGGTGCCCACGTCCCACAGGATGCCGACGGTGCGGCGGGCGGCGGCGTCGCGGTAGGCGCGGCGGCCCATCGCCACCAGCAGCACCACCATCGCGCCCATCAGCCAGGAGCCGAGCGCCTGGACGGTCTGGGCCAGGGCGGGCAGCGGGCCGGGCCAGGAGGCCGCGGCCGGTCCCGGGGGCAGGCCGGTGCGGGCCGCGCCCGCCAGGGCGCCGGCGCCCAGCAGCACGGTGGTGAGGGTGACGGAGGCGATCAGGGCCGGTGCGGAGTCGGTCAGCCGCGCCCAGGCGACGACGCGGGCGATCCGGCGGCTGCGGGACTCCAGCTCGCGTGGCTCGCCCTCGTAGGAGTCGACGACCTGGGGAGTGAGCCGCCCGCGCGTCCGCTCCGCCCGCACCGCGGCGCACAGCGCGAAGGCCACCACGACCAGCAGCAGGACGGGGATCACGGCGGCCTGCCAGCTCAGCAGCACCGGCGGCCCCGCTATGGCGCCGCCGGCCACGCCCGGGGTGCCGTCCTTGTCCAGCCAGTCCGCCACCCGCTGGGCCACGCCGCCGGTGAGCACTCCGCCGAGCGCGCAGGCCAGTAAGGCGACCGCGGCGCCGCCCAGCCCGCCCATGGCGCACCGTCCGGCGCACGAGCCCGGCGGAGCCGCCCGGTGCAGGAGGTACGCGGTGACGGCGATGGCGGCGGCCAGCGCGCCCTGCAGGAGGGTGAGCCAGGCGAACACGCCGGTGCCCGGCAGCTGGGCGGAGGAGGTCCAGCCGGGGCGCGGCCAGGCGACGTACACGGCGGTCAGCGCCAGTGCGCCCAGCGCGGCGCCCGGCAAGGCCTTCGAGGCCCACCGGTCGATCCGTTCGTCCGGCTCGGACTCGGTGCGGCCCTTGCGCACCGCGACCAGTACGGTCGCCGCCCAGCCCGCCGCGAGGAGTACGGTCAGCGTCCGCCCCGAGGCCTCCAGCGCCGTGCCGCCGCCGGGGCGCAGATCGTGGTCGGCGGCCGCGGCCAGCAGGGCGGTGGCGACCGTGAGCAGTCCGGCCGCGGTGTGGGCGGCGCGCAGCCGGGAGACCAGGCGGCGGCCGTACCAGAAGCCCGGCAGGGAGAGCGCGGGCCGCTCGCCGCCGGGC
>NZ_JBXUOY010000408.1:0-3180 GCF_057196705.1 Streptomyces sp. ATLC9
CCCCCCCCCCCCCCCCCCCCCCCCCCCCCCCCCCCCCCCCCCCCCCCCCCCCCCCCCCCCCCCCCCCCCCCCCCCCCCCCCCCCCCGCGGGGGCTACACCACGGGTGTGAAGGCGACCGGCAGGGACACCAGGCCCCGCATCCAGATGGACGGCCGCCAGGTCAGCTCCTCCGGCTCCACCGCCAGGACGGTGTCCGGCAGGCGCTCCAGCAGCGTCTCCACCGCGGTGCGGGCGATGACGTCGGCCAGCTGGGGTGCGGGGTAGGGGCAGCGGTGCTCGCCGTTGCTGAAGCTCAGGTGGGCGGAGTTGACCTGCGCCCCGACGTGCCCCTCGGGCCAGATCTGCGGGTCGGTGTTGGCCGCGGCCAGCCCCAGCACCAGGCAGTCGCCGGCCCTTATCTGCCGGCCGCCGAGCTGGATGTCGCGGACCGCCCAGCGGCCGATGAAGTTCTGCGTGGGGGTGTCCAGCCACAGCACCTCGTTGAGCGCCTGGCCCACGCTCACCCGGCCGCCGGAGACGTTGACGGCGAAGCGGTCGTCGGTGAGCAGCAGCCGCAGGGTGTTGCCGATCCAGTTGCCGGTGGGCTGCTGGGCCGCGGCGATGACGGAGATCAGGTCCTGCACGATCTCCTCGTCGGTCAGCCCGGCCGGGTCGGCGATCATGCGTGAGGTGACGTCCGGGCCGGGGTCCTCGCGCTTCTCCGCGACCAGCCGCTGGATGCGCTCCTGGACGCGGACGTACGCGGCGACCGGGTCGTCGCCCTCCGAGGCGTCCAGGGACATCCGCAGGTCGTCCACCAGGTCGTCGGTGTCGGATCCCGCCAGCGGCATGCCGCACATCCGGACCGCCGCGCGCATCGGCAGGGCGTGGGCGTACGCGGACATCAGCTCGGCCTGCCCGCTGCCCGCGAACTCGGCCAGGAGCTGTTCGGCGATCTCCCGGCAGTCCTGGGAGAACTCCAGCTGGTCGACCTCCTCCAGAGCCGTGCTGATGACGCCCGCCCGCCGCTGGTGCTCGGCCCCTTCGGTGAACAGCACCGACGGCTGGTAGCCGACGAACGGCAGCAGCGGCCAGTCGGCGGGGATGGCGGGCCACTGGTTCCAGCGCCGCGAGTCCCGGGCGAACAGCTCGTCGTGGCCGGTGACGTAGGAGACCTCGGCGTATCCGAGCACCAGCCAGGCGGGGATGCCGCCGTCCAGCAGCACGGGGGCGACCGTGCCGTGGTCGCGGCGCAGCGCCCGGTAGAGCTGGAAGGGGGTCTGCTGGTACTCCAGGCCGCTGAGCGGAACGGCCTCGGGATGGGCCGCGGGGCAGCCGGGCGGCGGGGCGGGCGTCCCGGCGGGGTCCTGGCCGGACTGGCCGGACTGGCCGGACTGGCCGGACTGGTCGAGCTGGTCGGTCATGCGGTCATCTCCCGTGCCAGCGCCTGCTGGTAGAGGTGGTCGACGAGGGTGATCAGCACGTTCTTGCCGGAGTCGCGCAGCCGGGCGTCGCAGTCGACCAGGGGCACGTCGTCCGGCAGGTCCAGGGCCTGGCGGATCTCGCCCAGGGAGAAGCGCGAGCCGTCGTCGTCGAACCGGTTGACGGCCACCACGAACGGGGTCCGGTGGTGCTCCAGCCGGTCGATCGCGTACCAGGAGTCGGCCATCCGCCGGGTGTCCACCAGCACCACCGCGCCGAGTGTCCCGGAGAACAGCCGGTCCCACAGGAACCAGAAGCGCTCCTGGCCGGGCGCCCCGAACAGGTACAGCACGGTCTGCTCGTTGAGGCTGATCCGTCCGAAGTCGAACGCCACCGTGGTGGTGTTCTTGTTCCGCAGGCCGGCGGTGTCGTCCACCCCCGCGCCCGCCTGGGTCATGACCTCCTCGGTGTTCAGGGGACGGATCTCGCTGACGGATCTGACCAGCGTCGTCTTCCCGACACCGAAGCCGCCCACTATGACGATCTTCAGTCCGGTCTCGGCGGCGTCCGCGAGCGGCGTGCGTGCCGGGGCCTCAGAGGTTGCGGAGTCCAATGAGCACCTCCTTCAACAGGGCGGATTCGGGCGCGTCGCCGTGCGCGGCGGACGGACGCGGGTTCCGTGCGGTGATGCGTCCGGCGGCGAGCAGGTCGCCGAGGAGGATCTTCACCACGGTGATGGGCAGGCGCAGATCGGCCGCGATCTCGACCACCGCGGTGGGGTGGTCGCACAGCTCCAGGATGCGTACGTGCTCCGACTGCATGCCATCCGTCGGCCGGCACTCGCTGACGATGAGCGTGACCAGGTCCAGCCCGGCCTCCTCGCCCCGGCTGCGTCCGCCGGTGACGGTGTAGAGCCGGTGGGGGTCGCCGATGTCGACGGGTTTGCGGATCACGACGGGACGCCGCCCTCGTCCGACTTGCGCGGCTCGGCGCGCAGGTGCTCGCCGATCTGCTCGACCAGCTCGTCCATCTGGTGGCCGACCACGCCGGGGTCCGCGTTGTCGTCGGCGACGACGGCCAGATGGGCGCCCTCCCCGGCCTCGACGATGAACAGCAGCCCCCCGTGGAACTCCGTCATCGAGTGCCGCACACCTCCGCTCCTGTCGCCGAACTCCACCGAGGCTCCCTGTGCCAGGGCCTGCATTCCGGAGGAGATGGCCGCGAGCTGGTCGGCCCGGTCCAGGGTCAGACTGCTGCTCCAGCACAGCTTGAGCCCGTCGCGGGAGAGCACCAGGGCGTGTCGGGTCCCGGGAGTGCGGTTGAGCAGGCTCTCGAGAAGCCAGGTCAGGCTGTTGTCGGTGGTCTCCATGATCTGCATCGGGCGCTTCGGGCCGACTGTCCGGCCACCGGCCCGTGTCTCCAATCTCACGGTCTTCGCTGGGGGTGGGGCGCCCGGCTGGTCGGGCGGGCGCCCCGGGTGTCTCGGAGGGGCGCGCCTACTCGGAGGGGTTCTCGGGACGCCTGGCGCGGTGGAACGCCCCGAAGCTCGCCCCGGCGTCACGGCCGGGGCGCTTCCGCTGCGCGAGTCCGGCGGAGGCGTCGGCCGCCCGCTCACGGGTGCGGTCGGCCCGGGCCAGGGTGTGGCCCCGGGGGCGTACCGGCAGCCCGTGGGTGGTCTCGCCCGCCGGCGGGGCCGGCGTCTCGGCGGTGTCCGGCGTGCCGAACGCGGCGGTGGGTGCCGCCGGGCCGGCCGGCGCGGCGGGGAGGGCGGGTCCGGT
>NZ_JBXUOY010000409.1:0-3177 GCF_057196705.1 Streptomyces sp. ATLC9
CGCGGGGCCCGCGGCCGGGAGGCCGGGCCCCGCGTCGGCGTGCGCGCCGCCCGCGGAGGGCGTCGGCCGTCCGGCTCACTTCTGGGTCAGCATGCCCTCGCGGAGGCGTGCCAGGGCCCTGCTCAGCAGCCGGGAGACGTGCATCTGCGAGATTCCCAGCTCGGCCCCGATCTCCGACTGCGTCATGTCACCGCCGAAGCGCATCTGCAGGATGCGCCGGTCGCGCTCGTCGAGCTGCTCCATCAGAGGCTTGAGGGCGTGGAGGTTCTCCACCTTCTCCAGGGCGGGGTCGACGTCCCCGAGCTGGTCGGCCAGAGGGGTGTCCTTGCCCTCGTCGCCCACGGGGAGGTCCAGGGAGCCGGCGACGTAGCCGTTGCTCGCCACCTGGCCCTCGATGACCTCTTCGACCGTGACGTTCATGAACTCCGCCAGCTCCTCGGTGGTGGCGGAGCGGCCCAGCCGTCGGCCGAGCTCCTCGTTCGCCCGGGCCAGCTCGATGCGCAGCTCCTGCAGCCGGCGCGGAACGCGCACGGCCCAGCTGGTGTCCCGGAAGAAGCGCTTGATCTCCCCCACGATGTACGGGACGGCGAAGGAGGTGAACTCCACCTCGCGGCTCAGGTCGAAGCGGTCGATGGCCTTGATCAGACCGATGGTGCCGACCTGGACGATGTCGTCCATCGGTTCCGCGCGGTGGCGGAACCGGGAGGCGACGTAGTTGACGAGCGTCAGGTTGAGCTCGATGAGGGTGTTGCGCGCGTACTGGTACTCGTGCGTCCCCTCCTCCAGCACGCGCAGACGCTCGAAGAACAGCTTCGACAGCTGCCGGGCGTCGCGGGGCGCGACCTTGCCCGCGTCCTCGATTCTCGGCAGTTCGGGCAGATCAGTGGAGGCGGTCTCCTGCTCCCGGTCCGGCAAGACGTCACCGCTCGTCAGCTGAACCTCCGGGCTCAGAGTACGCATCATGCCCTCCTCTTTTGATCTGTCATGTGCAGCACGGCGCGTACCCGGCCCCGAACAGCTCACACGCCCATCCGGGTGAGGTTTTGCCTACGTACACACGATGTCTGTTAATCGCCCGGGGTAAACGCCACCATAACGGATTTACTTCTCACAGCACACACGCGTGAATGGCATGTTCTCGATGGCCTGCGGGCCACCGGGACCGCTCGGCCTCCTGCCCGGCCGCACGGCCACCGGCGCACGGAGGGCGACGGGTTCCAGTGCCGCGTCAGCCGGGGTCCGCCCGGTGGCGAGGCACCCCCGGTCTCCGGCCGGGGGAGGCGGCGAGCGGGGCGAGCCTTGGCCGGCGCGGCACTAGGTTGTGCACGGTGGCCGGCCCGGCCGCCGTCACACAGGGCACAGCATCAGGAGGGTCCCATGACCGACGGCCGGCCCCGCACCGACCGGGACACGCTGTCCGCGATCGACCGCAGCGTTCCGCACTCGGCGCGGATCTGGAACTACTGGCTGGGCGGCAAGGACAACTACACCGCCGACCGCGAGGCGGGCGACCGGTACCAGGAGATCTTCCCCGGAATCATGGAACTCGCCCGCGCCTCGCGGAGTTTCCTCTCCCGCGCCGTGACGCATCTGGCCGGCGGACTGGGCGTCCGGCAGTTCCTGGACATCGGCACCGGGCTGCCCACCGCCGACAACACCCACGAGGTCGCCCAGCGGGTCGCCCCCGAGTCGCGGATCGTCTACGTCGACAACGACCCCCTGGTCCTGGCCCATGCCCGGGCCCTGCTGACCTCCACCCCCGAGGGCGCCACCGCCTACATCGACGCCGATCTGCGCAGCCCCGACACCATCCTGGCCGAGGCCGCCCGGACTCTGGACCTCAACCGCCCGGTCGGCCTGATGCTGATGAACATCCTGGGCCACGTCGAGGACTACGACGAGGCCAGGGCGACGGTGAAACGGCTGATGGCCGCCCTGCCGTCGGGCAGCTGCCTGGTGAGCAACGACGGCACCGACGGCAACGAGGCGTTCAACCGCGCGCAGCGGTTCTACAACGAGATGGCCGGGGCCCCCTACCTGCTGCGCACCCCTGAGCAGATCGCCGGGTACTTCAGGGGGCTGGAGGTGCTGGAGCCGGGCGTGGTGCCGGTCTCACTGTGGCGGCCGGAGGCCCCGCCGACCGAAGCGCCGCTCTCCGGCGGCCTTCCCCCCGCCGTGGACGAGTACGGCGGGGTCGGCGTCAAACCCTGACGGCCGGAGCACGGCGGCTCAGCGCCCGGCATGGCGTTCAGCGCCTGGCGTGGCGCCTCCGTCCGCGCTTCCGCTCCGAGGGCGCCCCGTCCGCCGGCGCCCCGTCCGCACTCCGCAGGATGATGGTGGTGTCGTCGGCGAGGGCGCGGGCGGCGGGCACCGCAACGGCCGGCCGGCGCCGGGCGCGCAGGTACTCGACGGCGATCGGGAGCACCGACAGCAGCACGATGCCGACCAGGATCAGGTCGATGTGCTCGCGGACGAACCGGATCTGCCCGAGCGCCGCGCCCAGCAGCGTCACGCCCCCGCCCCACAGCACCCCGCCGACGACGTTGAAGAGCACGAAGCCGCGGTAGTCCATCCGGCTGACACCGGCGATGATCGGTGTGAAGGTCCGCACGATCGGCACGAAGCGGGCCAGCACCAGGGACTTGGGACCGTGCTTCTCGAAGAACTCGTGGGCCCTCTCCACGTTCTCCTGTTTGAAGAGCCGGGAGTCGGGCCGCCCGAACAGGGCCGGGCCCACCTTCCGGCCGAACAGGTAGCCCACCTGGTCGCCGGCGACCGCGGCGATGACGATCAGGGTGCACACCAGCCACAGCGGATGGTGCAGGTACTGGCCGGTGGCGACCAGCAGGCCGGTGGTGAACAGAAGCGAGTCACCGGGCAGAAAGAAGCCGATGAGCAGCCCGGACTCGGCGAAGACGATGCAGAGGATGCCGACCAGACCGAAGGTCTGGATGAGGTGGTCCGGGTCCAGCCAGGCCGGACCGAGGGCGAGGGGGGTCACTGGGGACGTGCTCCTGAGAGGATCGCATGCACCGGGAGCGAGACCGCAGGCGTACGGGCCGCCCGGGCATCGCGGCGCCGGACGGCGCCTGTGGCGGGAACTTACAGTGCGTTCGGCGGCCCGGGGGGGGGGCGGCGGGGGGCGGGGGGTCCCGCGGGGCGCCCGGCGCGCGCGGG
>NZ_JBXUOY010000410.1:0-3175 GCF_057196705.1 Streptomyces sp. ATLC9
GGATTTTCCCCGGCCGGGGCCGGCGGCGGGCGGTACCCGGGCGGTTCGGCGGGCCGGCCGGCCTGGTGCCGCGTGGGTCAGGGTTCACCCCGCTCGCCGCCCTGGCACGCTCGCCGTGTTGGCCGAAAGCCCGGGTAGGACAACTACGTGCGGCTTCCGGCCGCCCGGCGATCGCACGCACCGGGGCGCCTCGCCACCGGGCAGACCCTGGCCGACGCGGCACTAGAGGCCGACCTCCCGCATCAGCATGCCGACCTCCGTGTTGGTCAGCCGGCGCAGCCAGCCGGACTTCTGGTCGCCCAGCGCGATGGGACCGAAGCGGGTGCGCACCAGCTTGTCGACGGGGAAGCCGGCCTCGGCGAGCATACGGCGGACGATGTGCTTGCGACCCTCGTGGAGGGTGACCTCGACGAGGTAGTTCTTGCCCGTGTTCTCCACGACCTTGAAGTGGTCGGCGCGGGCGTAGCCGTCCTCCAGCTTGACGCCGTCCTTGAGCCGCTTGCCCAGGTCGCGCGGGATGGGCCCCTGGATCGCGGCGAGGTAGGTCTTCGCCACGCCGTAGCGGGGGTGGGTGAGGCGGTGGGCCAGCTCGCCGTGGTTGGTGAGCAGGATCAGGCCCTCGGTCTCGGTGTCGAGGCGGCCGACGTGGAACAGACGGGTCTCGCGGTTGGTGACGTAGTCGCCCAGACACTGGCGGCCTTCGGGGTCCTCCATGGAGGAGACGACGCCGGCGGGCTTGTTGAGCGCGAAGAACAGGTAGGACTGCGTGGCGATCGTCAGGCCGTCGACCTTGATCTCGTCCTTCTCCGGGTCCACCCGCAGTCCCTGCTCGGCCACGATCTCGCCGTTGACCTCGACCCGGCGCCGGTCGATCAACTCCTCGCAGGCCCGGCGCGAGCCCATGCCGGCGCGGGCCAGGACCTTCTGCAGCCTCTCGCCCTCCGTCTCGCCGAAGGTCTTGGGGAGCTTCAGCGCCGGCTTGGCGTGCCGTGCGCGGTTGCGCTCCTCGATCTGGGCGTCGTACTCGCGGGGGCGCGCCGGGACCGAGCGCCCGCGGGCACCGCCCTTGCCGCCCTGCCCGGAGCCGGCCTTGGGGCCCTTGGGGCCTCCCGTCCCGGCCCCCGCCCTCGGTCCGCCCCGGGAAGCGCCTCCGGGGCCCTGCCCCTGCCTGCCCTCCTGACCCTGGCCCCGCCGGTCCTGGCCCTTGGTCCCGCCGGACTTGGCGGGCTTGCCCGGTCCGCCCGGCCGACCCGGCTTGCCGGCCGTGCCGCCGGAGCCGGCGTCGTAACGGCGCTCCTCCGGGCGGGGGCGGCCCGCACGCTTCTGCCTGTCGTCGCGGCTGTTGCCCGCGCCCCGGTGGTTCCGGTTGCTGTTCCTGCCGCTGCTTCGCATCAAGGTTTCCGTCTAACTGTCTCTAAGTCTGGGAATCGCCGCTGTCGTCCACGTCGAACGACGGCACGCCCTCCTGGCTCTCGGCCTCGACCGCGTCCGCCTCGGGAAGGAAGGGCGCCAGCTCCGGAAGCTCGTCCAGACCGCGCAGGCCCATCCGCTCCAGGAAGTAGTTCGTCGTCCTGTACAGGATCGCACCTGTTTCGGGTTCGGTGCCCGCCTCCTCGATCAGCCCGCGCTGCAGGAGGGTGCGCATGACCCCGTCGCAGTTCACGCCGCGCACGGCCGAGACACGTGAACGGCTGACCGGTTGACGGTACGCGACCACGGCCAGGGTCTCCAGTGCGGCCTGGGTCAGCCGGGCCTGCCGGCCGTCCAGGACGAAGCCCTCGACGGCGTCGGCGTACTCGGGGCGGGTGTAGTACCGCCAGCCGCCGGCGACCAGACGCAGGTCGAAGCCGCGGCCCTGCCGGGTGTACTCGTCGGACAGCTCGCGCAGCGCCACGGCGATCGCGCGGCGGGGGCGCTGGAGCACCTTGGCCAGGTGCTTCTCGGTGGCCGGTTCGTCGACGACCATCAGCACCGCCTCCAGGGCGGGCTTGAGGTCCAGCCCGGCGACGGCGGAGGCGCCGGCCGGCTGCCGGGGCTCCCCGTCCGCGCCCGTGCCCGTCTCGGTTCCGGCCGTGCCGGGGTCCGCGTCCGTTTCCGCGCTCATCCGAGACCGTCCTTCCCTTCGTCGCCTGTGCCCCCGCCCGCGCCGTCCCTGGCGTCGAACTCGTCGGTGACCAGCGGCCGCGCTCCCTCCCCGCCGCTCCAGCGCACGGTGAGACCGCCGAGGGCCTCCTCCTGCTCGAGGACGACCGCGCGCTCGCGGTAGAGCTCCAGCAGTGCCAGGAAGCGGGCGACGACGGTGAGGGTGTCGGCCGCGTCCTCGGTGAGTTCCGCGAAGCTCGCCTCCCCCAGCTCCCGCAGCCTGGCCACCAGGACCTCCGCCTGCCCGCGCACGCTGACCAGCGGGGCGTGGATGTGGTCGACGTAGACCTGCGGTTCGGGCCTGGGCCGCATCGCCTTGACCGCGAGCCGGGCGAAGCCCTCGGGGCCGATACCGATGATCACCTCGGGCAGCAGTTCGGCGTGGTGCGGCTCCAGTCCCACCGTACGAGGGTGGCGGCGCGCCTCGGCGGCCAGACGGCCGCCGAAGATCTCGGCGACCTGCTTGTAGGCGCGGTACTGCAGCAGCCGGGCGAAGAGCAGGTCGCGCGCCTCCAGCAGGGCGAGGTCGGCCTCGTCCTCGACCTCGGCGGCGGGCAGCAGCCGCGCGGCCTTCAGGTCGAGCAGGGTGGCGGCGACGACCAGGAACTCGGTGGTCTGGCCGAGGTCCCAGTCGGGGCCCATGGCGCGGATGTGCGCCATGAACTCGTCGGTGACCTTCGACAGGGCGACCTCGGTGACGTCCAGCTTGTGCCGGGAGATGAGCTGGAGGAGGAGGTCGAAGGGGCCCTCGAAGTTGTCCAGGACCACCATGAAGCGGCCGTCGCGTGGCTCGGCCTCCCCGTCCGCGCCTTTCTCCCGGCCTCCGGGCTCTCCACCGCCCCCGGGCGGCGGGCCCTTCCCGGACGGCGGCTGCCGTGCCCGTTCCGGCCCGGGTCCGTGCACCGGAGCCGGTTCGCGTACGGGCCGGGGGCCTGGTACGTGCTCGGGCTCGGGCGGCGGGCCGGGTACGGGTTCGGCGCCGGCCGGTCCGGCCGGTTCCCCGGGGTGCCCGGCCCCGGAGTCCGCCGGGGGG
>NZ_JBXUOY010000411.1:0-3155 GCF_057196705.1 Streptomyces sp. ATLC9
GTGTCCGCTCCTCGCGAGGAGCGGACACCCCGGAGAACGGGGCCGTTTCGATCCCTTTGCGTTTCGCTCCCGCGGCCCTCTACACTCCAGGTGTACGAAACCGTTTCGTTCCCGCTGGAGAGCACAGATGTCCGATCAGGCGGCCTCCGCCACACCCGCCCGCCGCACCCGGCTGACCCCGGAGCGCGAGCACGAGGTGTTCACCGCCGTGGTCGACCTGGTGCGCGAACAGGGGTACGAGGCGCTGACGATGGACGCGGTGGCGACGCGCACCAAGTCCAGCAAGGCGACCCTCTACCGCCAGTGGGAGAGCAAGCCGAAGCTGGTCGCCACCGCCCTGCGCCACCTGGGCAAGAGCCACACGGAGGACGCCGACACCGGTTCCCTGACCGGGGACCTGCGACAGATGGTGAGTGACTTCATCTGCCACGCCTCCGAGGACACCGCCCTGCTGAACGGTCTGGCACACGCCGTCTCCAAGGACCCCGAACTGTGGCAGGCCCTGTACGAGCTGCACATCCGGCCCGGCCTGGAGACGCTCGACGCCGTCGTGCGCAGGGCCGCCGAACGCGGAGAGGTGGATCCCGCCAACCCGGCGATCGAGTTCGTCCCGCATCTGATCATCGGTGCGCTGGGAACCCGCAGACTGATCGAGAACCGGGACGCGGACGCCGCGTACATGGAGCGCTATCTGAACGCGGTCGTCTTCCCCTCGCTCGGCCTGGCCTGACCGGCCGGCCCCGCACGGCGCGAACCCGGCGGGCCGGTCCGGACGGACCGTGACGGCCCCAGAACCTCCCGTCCTTTCCGAGTCCCATTCCTCCCAACCAGGAGTCCTCACTCTCATGGCCACGTTCCTGTACCGGCTCGGCCGCCTCGCCTTCCGGCGGCGCGGGCTGGTCGCCCTGTTGTGGGTGGCGGTGCTGGCGGTCACGGGCGGCCTCGCCGCCTCCGCCTCCTCGGCGGCCTCCGGCAACATCACCATCCCCGGCACCGAGGCGCAGAAGGCGTTCGAGCTGCTGGAGGATCGTTTCCCCGGCAGCAGCCCCGACGGCGCCACCGCCCGGGTCGTCTTCAAGGCGCCCGACGGCGAGAAGATCACCGCCCCGGAGAACTCGGCCGCCGTCGGCGAGGTCGTCGCACAGCTGGCGGAGGGCGAGCAGGTCCAGCAGGCCGTCGACCCCTTCCAGGCCCGCGCCGTCAGCCCCGACCAGACCATCGCCTACTCCCAGGTCACCTACGAGGTCTCCGGCTTCGAGCTGACCGAGGAGTCGCGCGACGCGCTCAAGGCCGCCGCCGAGGACGGCCGGGAGGCCGGACTGACGGTGGAGACCGGCGGTGACGCGCTGGCGGCGATCCCGCACACCGGCGCCGCCGAGGTGATCGGCGTGGCCATCGCCGCGATCGTGCTGCTGATCACCTTCGGCTCCCTGGTCGCCGCCGGGCTGCCGCTGCTCACCGCCCTGGTCGGCGTCGGCGTCACCGTCGCGGTCATCACCGCCGTGACCGTGCCCTTCGACCTCAACACCACCACCCCGATCCTGGCGACGATGATCGGTCTGGCCGTCGGCATCGACTACGCGCTGTTCATCGTCTCCCGCTACCGCGCCGAACTCGCCGAGGGCCGCGAGCCCCTGGAGGCCGTCGGCCGCGCCACGGGGACGGCCGGCTCGGCGGTGGTCTTCGCCGGTCTGACCGTCGTCATCGCCCTGGTCGGCCTGTCGGTGGTCAACATCCCGATCCTGACCAAGATGGGTCTGGCCGCCGGCGGCTCGGTCGTCCTGGCCGTGCTGGTCGCCCTGACCCTGATACCCGCCCTGCTGGGCTTCGCCGGGCGGAGGGTCCTGCCCCGCAGGCAGCGCGCGAAGGCCGGCGAGGACGGCGGGACGGCCGCGACCGCCGAGGCCAGGGAGGGCGCGGGCACCCGCTGGGCCCGCTTCGTGCTGCGCCGCCCGGTCGCGGTGCTGCTGGTGAGCGTCGTCGGGCTCGGCCTGCTGGCCGTGCCCGCCAAGGACCTCCAGCTGAACCTGCCCGACGACGGCTCCCAGCCCACCAGCACCACCCAGCGCCGCGCCTACGACCTGATCGCCGAGGGCTTCGGCCCCGGCACCAACGGCCCGCTGATCGTGACCGTGGACGCCCAGGACAGCGACGACCCCCAGGCCGCCGCCGGGGCCACCGCCGAGAAGCTCCAGGGCCTGGACGGGGTCGCCGCCGCGATGCCCCCCACGTTCAACGAGGCCGGCGACACCGCGATGATCACCGTCATCCCGAAGTCCGCGCCCAGCAGCGCCGCGACCGAGGACCTGGTCCACGACATCCGCGCCGAGGCCGACGGCATCGCCGAGACCACCGGCGCGAGCGTCCTGGTCACCGGTCAGACCGCCATGGCCATCGACGTCTCGCAGAAGATGGACGACGCCCTGGCGCCCTATCTGGTCCTCGTGGTCGGCCTGGCGTTCCTGCTGCTGATCGTGGTGTTCCGCTCGATCCTGGTCCCGCTCAAGGCGGCGCTGGGCTTCCTGCTCTCGGTGGTCGCGGCCCTCGGCTCGGTCGTGGCGGTCTTCCAGTGGGGCTGGCTGGCCGACGTCTTCGGCGTGGAGCAGACCGGCCCGGTGATGAGCCTGATGCCGATCCTCATGGTCGGCCTGGTCTTCGGTCTGGCCATGGACTACGAGGTCTTCCTCGTGACCCGGATGCGCGAGGCCCACGTCCACGGCGAGACCCCGCACGAGTCGGTCGTCACCGGCTTCAAGCTGGGGGCGCGCGTGGTGAGCGCGGCGGCACTGATCATGATCAGCGTCTTCGCCGGATTCATCGGCTCCTCCGAGTCGATGATCAAGATGATCGGCTTCGGCCTGGCCGTCGCCGTCCTCCTCGACGCCTTCGTGATCCGCATGGCCGTCGTCCCGGCCGTCCTGGCGCTGCTGGGCAGGTCCGCCTGGTGGCTGCCGGGCTGGCTGGACAAGGTCGTGCCCAACGTCGACGTCGAGGGCGAGAAGCTCCAGCGCGAGCTGAACGGCTCCGCCGTGAGGACGGAGGAGCGCGAGCCGGTCGCCGCGCGCGACTGATCCGCGTCCCTGCCCGGGGCCGCCGGCGCGCGAGCGGAAGGCGCGGCGGCCCCGGCCGCACCGGCCCGTGGGGACGGGGATTGG
>NZ_JBXUOY010000412.1:0-3151 GCF_057196705.1 Streptomyces sp. ATLC9
CCGCCCGCCCCCCCCCAGCCGGAGCCCCACCCCCCCCGGGCGGGCCCCCCCCCCCCCCCCCCGGTCGGCGGCGGCCTCGGCGATGGCCCGCACCTGCATGGTGAACAGACCGGGGATGACCAGGCCCAGGCGCACACCGCGCAGGCCCAGCATCGGGTTCTGCTCGTGCAGCCGGCGGACGGCCCGCAGCAGGCGCCGGTCGTCGCCGTCGCTCTCGCCGCGGGCCTCGGCGAGCGAGACCCGCACCGACAGTTCGGTGAGGTCGGGCAGGAACTCGTGGAGCGGCGGGTCCAGCAGCCGCACCGTCACCGGCAGGCCGTCCATGGCTTCGAACAGCTCGGTGAAGTCGCCCTTCTGCAGCGGCAGCAGCGCGGCCAGCGCGGCCTCGCACTCCTCGCCGGTCTCGGCCAGGACCAGGCGCTCGACCAGTTCACGGCGCTCGCCGAGGAACATGTGCTCGGTGCGGCACAGGCCGATGCCCTGGGCGCCGAAGCGGCGGGCGCGGGCGGCGTCCTCGGCGTTGTCGGCGTTGGCCCGCACCCGCAGGCGGCGCTCGCCGTCGGCCAGGGTCATGATCCGGTGCACGGCGCGGACCAGTTCACCGGCCTGCTCGTCGGGCCGGGTGCGGCCCTCGAAGTACTCCACGACCGGGGAGGGCACGACGGGCACCTCGCCGCGGTAGACGCTGCCGGTGGAGCCGTCGATGGAGATGATGTCGCCCTCGGCCACGACCAGGCCGCCGGGGGCGGTCATACGGCGCTGCCCGAGGTCGACCCGGAGCTCCTCGGCGCCGCACACGCAGGTCTTGCCCATGCCGCGGGCGACGACGGCGGCGTGCGAGGTCTTGCCACCGCGGGAGGTGAGGATGCCCTCGGCCGCGATCATGCCGTCGAGGTCGTCGGGGTTGGTCTCGCGGCGCACCAGGACGACCTTCTCGCCGGCGCGGGCACGGGCCACGGCGGTGGCGGAGTCGAAGACGGCCGCGCCCACGGCGGCGCCGGGCGAGGCGGCGATGCCCCGGCCGATCCGCTCGGCAGCGCCGTCGCCGGTCCGGCTCTCGTCGAAGCGCGGGAACATCAGCCGGGCGAGCTGGGCCCCGTTGACGCGGCGCAGCGCCTCGGCCTCGTCGATCAGGCCCTGGTCGGCGAGCTGGGTGGCGATGCGGAAGGCCGCGGCGGCGGTGCGCTTGCCCACCCGGGTCTGGAGCATCCACAGCCTGCCGCGCTCGATGGTGAACTCGATGTCGCACAGGTCCCGGTAGTGGTTCTCCAGGGTCTCCATGATCCGCATGAGCTCGTCGTAGGACTTCTTGTCGATCGTCTCCAGCTCCGCCAGCGGCACGGTGTTGCGGATGCCGGCGACGACGTCCTCGCCCTGGGCGTTGGCGAGGTAGTCGCCGTAGACACCCTGCCGGCCGGTGGCCGGGTCGCGGGTGAAGGCGACGCCGGTGCCGGAGTCGGGGCCGAGGTTGCCGAAGACCATCGAGCAGACGTTGACGGCCGTCCCCAGGTCGTGGGGTATGCGCTCCTGGCGGCGGTAGAGCTTGGCGCGCTCGCCGTTCCAGGAGTCGAAGACCGCGCGGATGGCGAGGTCCATCTGCTCGCGCGGGTCCTGCGGGAAGTCGCGGCCGGTCCGCTCCGAGACGATGCCCTTGAACTCCTCGACGAGGCTCTTGAGGTCGCCTGCGTCCAGGTCGACGTCGGTGGAGGCGTTCCGGGCCCGCTTGGCCTCCTCCAGCGCCTCCTCGAACAGATCGCCGTCGACGCCGAGGACGGTCCTGCCGAACATCTGGATCAGGCGCCGGTAGGAGTCCCAGGCGAAACGTTCATCTCCTGACTGGGCGGCGAGTCCGGCCACGGAGGCGTCGGACAGTCCGATGTTCAGGACGGTGTCCATCATCCCCGGCATGGAGAACTTGGCGCCGGAGCGGACGGACACCAGCAGGGGGTCGTCCGCCTGGCCGAGCCGCTTGCCCATCTTCTCCTCGAGGATGCCGAGGTGGTCGCTCACCTCGGCACGGAGAGCCGGCGGCTCGGAGCCGGAGTCGAGGTAGACCTTGCACGCCTCGGTGGTGATGGTGAACCCGGGAGGGACCGGGAGGCCGAGGTTGGTCATCTCCGCGAGGTTGGCTCCCTTGCCTCCGAGGAGGTCCTTGAGATCCCTGTTGCCCTCGGTGAAGTCGTAGACGAACTTCCGGGTTACGTGAGGCTCTTGGTTTTCCGGCAAGAGAATCGCGCTCCTCGCTGGATCCCCTCGGCGGAGGCCGGGGGAGGGTTGCCCTGACGGCGGGGAGCGTACCCAGATCGAAGGATTTCGAGTACGGCCACCAGTAGTCCATGGGGGCGTAACTGCTCATCCGCCGATGGATCGAAAGTAAAGGCTTATTCAAGTGCGGTGGATCGCCTCATTCAACACTTGAAGCGGCAATTACGTTCGGTTGCGCCGAACGGACCTCTCGGCAACCCAGAGCGACCGGGGCGGCGGGCGAATGAACGAAGGAGGGGTGGCACCGAGTGCCACCCCTTGAAGAAGCGCAGGGCCGTTTTGAGTGCTCATATGAGCGGACCTCTTATCAGAGTGGCGAGCATCACCCTTTTGGCGGGTCCGCCGTCTCAGTCATTGGACACATACGGGAGCTACGCCGCTCGGATGAGCGCCCCCTGGACGTGCTCGGCCTGCCCCTTCCTCGCCCCGGCCTCACCGCCCCATGGCGGCCAGCCGGGCGTCGGCCCGCTCCGGCGCGTACAGGTGCTCCACGACCATCGCCCCCGCCCCCACCAGCCCCGCCCGCTCCCCCAGCCGGGAGGTGGCCACGGTCAGATGAGCGGTGCTGCGCGGCATCGCCCGCTGGTAGAGCAGCTCGCGCACCCCGGTGGCGAACGGGGCGCCGGCCAGGTCTCCCGCGATCATCAGCACTCCGGGGTTGAGCACGGTGACGACGGTGACCAGTACCTCCCCCACCCGGCGCCCCGCCTCCCGGGCCAGCCGCACCGCGTCGGGCTGCCCGGCGGCCAGCAGCTCGCGCACCCCGGTGCCGGAGGCGGCCGGGATGCCGGAGCCGGTGAGCCGCGCCGGCAGCGCCCGGCCGCTGGCGACCCGCGCCAGGCCGCCGAAAGAGCCGCTCATGCACTCGCGGTCTGGTCGGTCGTGC
>NZ_JBXUOY010000413.1:0-3137 GCF_057196705.1 Streptomyces sp. ATLC9
CCCGCGCCGCGGGGCGGCGACGGGGGCCCGGCGAGGTTCCGCGCCGCGAAGCCGGTCAGCCGATGGGTTCGTCCATCAGAACGGTCCGGCGCGGGTTCGCGGTCCGGGCCGGGAGGTCCCCGGCGCGCTCCGCGCTCTCAGCGTGCTCGGCCGGGACGGCCGCCGGCTCGTCGGCGTCCCTGAGGTGGGCCAGGGTGGTGCGCCGCGGGTTGGCAACGCTGCGCATGATCATCGTCGTCTTCACCGAGTCTGCCTCGTTCGCCTTCTTGTCGTTTACATGCTGTGTGTAAGGGTGAGCGTAAGGGGCCCCTTTCCCCTCCAGGGATGACCCGTATAACGATCAGCCTGTGATTTTACTCACGAAACGACGGGCAAAGGGTGCATAACGGGCGACCCGAAGTGGCGATCCAAACGGACATTGACTTCGATAAGCGGACTATTCGCCCTCTGGTGTCGCTGCCGGGGCAGCGGGCGCTGTAGCGGCTCGCCTGTGGCGCAAGCTGCCAGAAGTCCGTGATGCGTCATATGTTCCTATACCCTGCGCCATGGGGTACCTGCGCAGGGTCACTCATGTCACAGCCTTATCCACGGACCTTGTTGGAGATCCGGCACTGTGCTGGAATTCCACGGACCGCCGCAGGAGACGACCCGGCGCGCAAGGGGGCGCAGAGGAGCGCCGCGCGGCGGAGACTTGGGGGCGCGCCGGTCACTCACGACCGTCAGGGGGTCCTTCGGACCTTCCCGACTCGATACCGTTCCACCGTTCGCGGGGGGACGCCTGGTCCAGAGGTTGCGACGCTAGTGCAGGGACGTTTCAAGAGGGATGGCAGCGCTGTGGGGGACCCGGAGCTGCGCGGTGCGAACGACCGCGGCTCCTCGCCACAGCGCGCCCAGGAGAGCGGTGGCCGGGAGCAGGCCCTCGACGCCGACAAGGAGAAGCACGCCAAGGCGCGACCGGACGGCGAGGCCGAGGGTGCCTCGAAGCCCAAGGAGCCCGGTGCGACGGGTTCCCGTCTGGCCCTGCGCAACTGGCGCATCAGCACCCGTCTGGTTTCACTGCTGGCCCTTCCGGTCGTCACGGCCACCTCGCTGGGCGCGCTGAGCATCAACAACTCGCTGGCCGAGGTCGACCAGCTCGACAACATGAAGCTCCTCACGGAGATGACCGAGCGCGCCACCGAACTGGCGACCGCTCTCCAGGAGGAGCGGGACCGCTCGGCCGGCCCCCTGACCGGCACCGGCAACCCCAAGGACGACTCGGTCGTCGGCCCCCGTGAGGAGACCGACCAGGTCAAGGCCGCGTTCTTCGACGCCACCCCCGCGGTCGACGCGGCGGACGCCGGACTCCTCTCCGGTGTCCGTGCCACGATCACGGACATCACCCGGCAGCTGAACCGGCTCAAGAGCATCCGGGAGCGGGCGTACGACAACCCGGACAACATCTCGCAGACGGTCAACGACTACAACCAGCTGATCGAGTCGCTGCTGAGCCTGTCCCAGGACATGGCGCAGGCCACCAGCAACCCGGAGATGATCCAGAGCACCCGCGCGCTGGCCGCGTTCTCCTCCGCCAAGGAGTACGCCTCCATGCAGCGGGCGATCATCAGCGCCGGCCTGGCCCGCGAGGACGGCCCCAAGCTCTCGGACAACGACCACCTCTACATCAGGACCGCCTGGGAGAGCGAGAGCGCGGCCCGTAAGCGCTTCGACGACATCTACGGCAACAACGAGGCGGCCGAGCTCACCAAGCCGCTCGACGAGGGCATCGTCAACATCACCTCGGCGGACGAGTACGCCGAACGTGTGGTGAAGGACCCCAAGGGCATCTCGCGCGAGAACCGCTCGTACCTGGACTGGTTCGACCAGGACCAGGTCAAGATCGAGCAGATGAGGAAGATCGAGGCCTCACTGCTCACGCAGATGGACGAGCAGGCCCGTACGCTGCGGGCCGAGGCCCAGCAGTCGGCCCTCCTCAACGGCGTCCTGGTGCTGCTCGTGCTCGGCATCTCGCTGGTCGGCGCGTTCGTCGTGGCCCGCTCCATGATCCGTTCGCTGCGCCGGCTGCAGGACACCGCTCAGGACGTGGCGCACCGCCGCCTGCCCGAGCTGGTCAAGCAGCTCTCCGAGGCCGACCCGCAGGACATCGACACCTCCGTGGAGTCCGTCGGTGTCCACAGCCGCGACGAGATCGGCCGGGTGGCCGCGGCGTTCGACGACGTGCACAGCGAGGCGGTCCGGCTCGCCGCCGAGCAGGCGCTGCTGCGGGGGAACGTCAACGCGATGTTCACCAACCTCTCGCGCCGCAGCCAGGGCCTGATCCAGCGCCAGCTCTCGCTCATCTCCGAACTGGAGTCCCGCGAGGCCGACCCGGACCAGCTCTCCTCCCTGTTCAAGCTGGACCACCTGGCGACCCGTATGCGCCGCAACGGCGAGAACCTGCTGGTCCTCGCGGGTGAGGAGCCCGGCCGCCGCTGGACCCGCCCGGTGCCGCTGGTGGACGTGCTGCGCGCCGCCGCCTCCGAGGTGGAGCAGTACGAGCGCATCGAGCTGAGCGCCGTTCCCACCACCGAGGTCGCGGGCCGGGTCGTCAACGACCTGGTGCACCTGCTGGCCGAGCTGCTGGAGAACGCCACCTCGTTCTCCTCCCCGCAGACCAAGGTCAAGGTCACCGGTCACGCGCTGCCCGACGGCCGGGTGCTGGTCGAGATCCACGACACCGGTATCGGACTGTCGCCCGAGGACCTCGCGGCGATCAACGAGCGGCTCGCCAACCCCCCGACGGTCGACGTCTCGGTCTCCCGCCGCATGGGTCTGTTCGTGGTCGGCCGCCTGTCCCTGCGGCACGGCATCCGTATCCAGCTGCGTCCCTCCGACTCCGGTGGCACGACCGCGCTGGTCATGCTCCCGGTCGACGTCACCCAGCGCGGCGGCCAGCAGAAGAAGCCCTCCGGCGACGGGGGCCAGGGCGCCGGTCCGTCCGCCACCCTGCGGCGCGAGCCGCAGGGTGGCGGTGCGCCGGCCGGTACCAGCCGGCTCGGCGCGCTGCCCACCCGCAACCAGGTCCAGGGCGGTTCCCCCTCGCGCGCCGCGCTCCCCGGCGGCCCGATGGGCGGACCCCCGGCAGGTGGCCCGATGGG
>NZ_JBXUOY010000414.1:0-3120 GCF_057196705.1 Streptomyces sp. ATLC9
GGGCCGGCGGTTCCCGGCGCGGAGGGCCGGACGGGCCGGACGCACCGCTCGCCGTGTCTGTCGTATCCGCCGTCCCCGCCGGGCCGCCGGCCGGCGCCGCCGGTGTGGCGGGCCCCGGCACCGGCAGGGTGATCCGAGCGGCCTCGCCGCCCGCGGCGAGGCCGCTCGGGGCCGGTGAGGGGACGTACCCGGGGAGCGTCCCCACGGCGTGTGCGGGGGAGAGCCGCGGCGCATGGTCGCGCACGGAGATCGTCAGCCGGTCGAGGAGCAGCGCGATCTCCACGGTGCAGAGGCTGTTCGGGCCCGCCTGCCGGAGGGCTCGGGCGAGCAGCTCGGCCACGCCGTCGGCCGCCGGGCCGACGAGCGGGTCCAGTTTCCAGTAACGCAGCAGGGCCGACACGATGCGGTGGATCTGGCCGGCCCGGGAGGGCAGGGCCTGGAACTCCACCGTCCGCTGCCGGCCGGACATGCTGGGGTGGCTGATCACGACTGCGGCTCCCTGGTGAGAGTGCGGGTGTCCGGACGACGGAGGAGAGAGCGTCAGGTGTACTGACGGTCGCTACGGCACAGACATCAGCGTGATTCAGCCAGGGAAAAGGCGCAAATCAGACAATCTCTACGGGTGGGCGCGCCGGTGGACACCACGCCGGGTCTCCCGGTCCCGGCCGGCCCGCTCCGGCCAGCGGTCTCCGGACGCCGGCCGTCAGCCGTCGACCGGGGCCGTCGTGCGACGCTCCGCCGCGATCCTCACCGCTCCGGGCCTTCCCTGCGCCCGGCCCGACCGGGCCCGGGCGCTGCGCAGCGCGGCCACCAGGCCCTCGCGTGCCCGCCCCTTCAGACGCAGCGCGTACCAGGTGCCGTTGACGGTCGCCAGGGCCCGTCCGCGCGTGGCGTACCACGGCTCGCTGACGCGCACCTGCTCCACCGGCGCGCTGTCGATCTCACGGCCGTAACTGGTCAGCAGCACCAGCCGCCCGTCGCGGACGACGACCTGCCCGGCCCGGGTGAGGGACCGCAGCCACCGCGCTATCCGCACTCCGGTGGCACTGAACTCGGGTTCCGCCACAGCGCAACGCCTCCCACCTCGTCACCGCCGGTCCGCCGCCGTCGCCGGGCCGTCACCGGCGCCACCCCCACCGGGTGCTGCCCGCTCCGTCCTGCCCTGTTCCGCTCTGCCATGAAGTCTGCACCCGCCGGACCCGGGGCACCAGGGTGCGCGTACCGCATTACGCGCACTGCGGTACGCGCCACGCGGGCCCCGGGGACACCCCCCGGCTCCCGGCGCCGTCAGAGGCGGTCCCGCCTGTCGGGTTCCCCCTCCGCCACCACCAGATCCAGTTCCGGCAGCGCCTCGCGGATCTCCGCACGCGTCCGCTGCGGCATGCCGCCGTCGGTCACCAGCGTGTCCACCTCCGACAGGGAGGCGAACGAACTCAGGCCCACCGTCCCCCACTTGGTGTGGTCGGCGACGACCACCACCCGCCGTGCGGAGCGGACCAGCCGGCGGTTGGTCTCCGCCTCGGCCAGATTGGGCGTGGACAGCCCGGCCTCGGCGGATATGCCGTGCACGCCGAGGAAGAGAACGTCGAAGTGGAGCGAGCCGATCGCCGCGTCCGCCACCGGACCCACCAGGGAGTCCGAAGGGGTGCGCACCCCGCCGGTGAGCACCACCGTCGCCGCCCCCGGGCGTCCGCCCCGCGGGACGTCCGCGCGCTGGGCGGTGTGGAAGACGTCCGCCACCCGCGGTGAGTTGGTGACCACCGTCAGGTCCGGCACGTCCAGCAGACACCGGGCCAGTGCGTACGTCGTCGTCCCCCCGGAGAGCGCGATCGCGCCGCCCGGGGCCGCCATCGCCGCCGCGGCCCGTGCGATGTCCTCCTTGGCGCTCTGCTCCAGCGACGACTTCGCCTCGAAACCCGGCTCGTGCGTGCTCGCCCCCGACACCGGAACCGCCCCGCCGTGCACCTTCTCCAGCACGCCCTGCCGCGCCAGCGCGTCCAGATCCCGGCGCACGGTCATGTCCGAGACGTTGAGCCTGCGGGTCAGCTCGTTGACCCGCGCCCCGCCGCGCCGCCTGACCTCCTCCAGGATGAGCGCGCGCCGCTGCTCCGCCAGGAGGTTCTGGTTGTCGCCCACCTGCTGGTCCGTCCCTTCTCGTCCACCGGCGGCCGCGCGCGCCCGGTCACACGCGCGGCCGTGTGTGCGGATACGGGCATCTGTTCGGCCCCATCCTTCCACGCGGGCGCGGCACGCCCGAAGCGCGATCGTGACGCACGGGCAGGCCGGTCGGGCTGCGCGCGGGGCCCCGCAGCCGCCATCCTGGATGCCGCCGCGGGCAACCCCGCGGGAAACGGGAACACACACCGGATCGGGGGAGCGCAGCATGCCCGAGAACCGGCCGGCGCCGCCGGCGGGACAGAGCCGCGGCCGGGGGGAACCGGCACTGGAACTCCTGGTGCACGGAGTCGGCGGCACCACACCGCAGGAGATGCTCGGCGACCCGCGCACGGTGCGGATCACCGGCGACGACACCGCCGGCATTCACCGCCGCACCGACGACGCGGACGCCGAGAGCCGCTTCGGCGGGTACTCCGGGGGCCTGACCGCCGACCGGTCGGCCGCACCCCTGGCCGGGCCGTCGGCCGACCGCGCCCGGCAGCGGCCGATCCCCGAGGCGTACTGCTGGTCCAACCTCACCTCCGGCAACAGCGCCCGCGCCCTGTGGCTGCTCCTGCTGCCGTTCATGGTCGCCAATCTCGCCCACTGGATGCGCCCGGCGGCCCCCGCCCGCCACCGGGGCCAGCGGGTCTACGACGTCCTGGTGCGGCTGGTGGCGCTCTCCCTGACCGTGCTGCTCACCGCCGCGGCCTGCGAGGTCGCGCTCGACCTGGTGGCCTGGCAGTGCGCCGCCTCCGAGCGCTGCGCACGCGGCAAGTCCTGGCTCGGGCCCCTCACCGGGGGCTGGTGGGCCTCACCCGGCCGCCGCCTGCTCCTGGCCGCTTCGGCGCCCGCCGCGCTGACCGCGCTGCTGTGGTGGCTGTCGCACCGCACCTGGAGCGCCTACGAGTCCGCCTCGCCGCCTCCGCGCCCGCCGGGCCCGGCCCGGCCGCTGCCCGGCGG